>JANXNT010000395.1 GCA_025353985.1 Limnoglobus sp. | reverse complement strand
TATCGAATCAGTACGTGAATCTGGCCAATTTCTTCGGCGGCGATGTCAACAGTCGCGGTGGCATTCGCGTTGCGGTGAAGGACTTGGACGGCGACAATCGCGCCGACTTGGTCGTCGGTTCGGGGAGCGGAGCCGGTTCGCGAGTAACGGGTTATCTCGGCAAGAACATCGGGCCGGATGGCACGCCCGCAACGCAATTTGACTTCGACGCACTCAGCGGATTCACGGGCGGTGTGTTTGTGGGGTAAATGACGGACGACAAAGCCCACGAACGGCCGTCCGTGGGCTTTGCGATTTGCAATCGATTACGTGCCGTGTTCCCAGCTCGTCGTGTAGCTCACTTGGTCGGCGGTCATCTTGTCGATGCTTACGCCCATGCTCGCCAGTTTCGCGGTTGCGATGTAGTTCTCGACTTCGACCGGGACGGGGTGGACGCTGTTCGACAGTTTGCCCTGGTTCTTCACGCAATACTCGGTAGCGAGCGCTTGCGTGGCGAAGCTCATGTCCATCACGCTCGCCGGGTGGCCTTCTGCGGCGGCGAGGTTGACGAGGCGACCGTGGCCGATCACGAAGATCTTCTTGCCGGACTTCATGCGGTATTCTTCGACTTCGTGGCGAATGTCCGGGATGATCTCCGTGCATTGCGCTTCGAGTGCCTTCAGGTCGATTTCGATGTCGAAGTGACCGCTATTACAGACCATCGCGCCGGTTTTCATCAGTGGGAAGTGTTCCGCACCGAGGATGTGCTTGTTGCCGGTCACGGTGATGAAGATATCGCCGACGCGGGCCGCTTCGGCCATCGTCATCACGGCGAAACCGTCCATGGCCGCTTCGAGTGCGGCAACGGGATTGATCTCGGTGACGATCACGAGCGAACCCATACCGCGAGCGCGGGACGCCACGCCTTTACCGCAATAGCCGTAACCCGACACGACGACTTTCTTACCCGCAAGCAGCGTGTTCGTGGCGCGAATGACGCCATCGAGCGTGCTTTGGCCGGTGCCGTAGCGGTTGTCGAACAGGTGCTTCGTGGCGGCGTCGTTGACGGCGATCACGGGGAACTTCAGCACGCCGTCTTTTTCCATAGCACGCAGACGGATGACGCCCGTCGTCGTTTCTTCCATGCTGCCGATAACGCCTTCGAACAACGTTTTTCGCTGTGCGGAGGTGAATTTCGAGGCCCAATCTTGAACGGGCTTCTGGTTGCCGCCGAGCTTTTCGAGCTTATCGAGCGCGATGAACACCATTGCGGAAACGAGGTCGGCCCCGTCGTCCATCGTGATGTGCGGCTGATGCTCGAGCGCCATCGCCACGTGCTTGTAGTAGCTCATGCCGTCTTCGCCGTGGATCGCGGCGACGCCGATGCCGAAGTCTTTGACGAGGCTCGCCGCCACTTCGTCCTGCGTAGACAATGGGTTGGAGGCAATCAGCAGCAAATCTGCGCCACCGGCCTTGAGCGTCCGTGCGAGGTTCGCGGTCTCGGCGGTAACGTGCAAGCAGGCGGACATGCGGAGGCCGGCCAGCGGCTTTTCGATTTCGAATCGCTCGCGGATCGCGGTCAGAACGGGCATGTCTTGGTCTGCCCACAGGATCCGCTTCTTGCCTTTGGCGGCGAGGGCCAGGTCGGCCACATCGTGCTTGGGCATACCAATCGACGCATTCGCTACGATCATCGAGTCACATCCTGTATATCGGGGAAATCATTCGCCTGGGGCAACCCAGATCGGGAAAACACCATTCTAGGAATCAATCGGCAAGTGGCGACCGCACAATTTAGGCGAAATTAGAGGGCGACGGGATATGACTACGCAGGCGAGAAATGCTCGATGTTTCAGCAGCCCTCCGCGTCGCGGCTAAACGTGGCTGGCATCGCACCGATAGCAGATGGTGAGTGCCTACCCGGTAGTCACTCGCCATCTGCTATTTATCGCTCGTTCTTATCAATCAATTTTCGCCGTAGAGATCGTGGACCATTGGGTCGAGATGCTTGGTGTTGCGCTCGATGGCCAAGACGATCGTGCGTTCTTCCATGCCGTCGGAGGCTTGGGCGACGGCGGGGATGATCTGGCGGCCGTCGGTGAGGCTGTAACGCATCGTGAAGGTGCCATCGGGGCGGAGCTTCACCGGTTCGTTTTGCAGCGTCACGTGGGCGCTCGGGTCTGTTTTACCATAGACGATCAGTTCGGCGTCGATCGAGAATGCGAACTTTTTCAGCTTGTCGGGAAGGACCGCACCGGAGCCGAACGCGGTTTCTTTCGAACTCCATTTCAGCTTCTCGTCGAGGAGTTCGCGCAGTTCGGGTTGGCCCGTGCCGGACTCGAACCCCGTGGACATGGCGACCAATCGCTCGGCGGCTTTCTCGTCGATGTCCGTCGCCCAATTCTCTTCGAGCGACTCGCTTGCGCCGGCTTTCGGCGGCATGACGACATTCGAGCGGGCGAGCACGTAAAACTGGCCGCGACGCGAAATGTAGCCGATGTCCGCACGGTAGCTGCGTGGTGGTTGGGGCACATCGATGTACCAATCGGTGCAACCGCCGTAGACGACGAGGTCGCGAATCGGTGCTTCGGACGTGCTCGTGGTGTCTTGCGAAGTCACATCGAATAAGCGGATGATCGGCTTCGCGCCGTGCCAATCTTGCCCGAGCGCGGCCTCGGCACGTTGAACCGACTGGTACGACAACTCCCAGTGTGCGTGAAGCCAAAACGGGTCGCGCACCATCAAGAAGATACGGTCCTTGATGACCGCGCCTTTGACGCTCTTGCTGGAAAGATCCTTATCTGGCGGGATCGTGATGTCGATTTTGGTGAGTACCGGCGGCTTCGGCGCGGCGGGTGGCTTCGGCGATTTCGCAGGGGGAACGACGGGCTTCGCGCCATTTTTCGCCGCCCCATTGACGACGGGCTTCGCAGGTGGGACAATCGGCTTCGTGGCCGGTTTGCCGCCCTTGATCGGTGCCTGTGGCGGTGCTGGCCGGGCGGTGGTTTTGGCGACGGGCCGCGTCGGTACGGGCTTGGCAGTCGGCCGCATCGGTACCGGTTTGGCCTCCGGCTTCTTTGCCGTCGGCTTCGCAGCGGGAACCGGTTTCTTGGTCGTTTTGGCAACCGATGGGGCAGAGCGTGGTTTCACAAGTTACTCGTTATTCATCGTTACCCGGCGGAGAAGTTGTTGCGGCGGGGATCGCCAGACTTCTCAGCGTCGACCATTTCCGAAGAAACGGCCGAAAGGGGATGTTAACATCCGTGCTGTAGGTACAATCGCCGGGGTCCGTCCCGGAGAGGGAATGTTGCAGAGAATGCGGTAGCATGCCAATAGCATGCAGATTCGGTAGTCGGGCGGGACGAGCCATTTCGCAGCGTTCGTTCCCGAACTTCCGCATTGCTCTATGCTTAGTGTAAAAAAAGTCGTAGCGCTCTGTCAACGCGAATCGCGTCACTTTGCCCGCGTTTGCGGAATTTCGCGGCACGGAAAGCGGTTGCACGGTCTGATCGTCCGATTCGGGCAACCTGGGCAGGTTGCGGCAAGATTGTGCGTATTTCCACTGCAAAACAATCACTTCTCGTGTGCCGCACGCCGCAAACTATTATCGCAACCGCCTCGCAGAAGAAGTGTCCAGCGTCGCACGGCGAATATTTTCTCGAATTTAATCGCAACTGGTGAACATCCCTCGCTGGCGCGTTTTGAAGTCGCGATGCACGGTACTTCTGAGCCGATTCCCCGCAAGGGGTCGGGTGATGCGCAACCACGCTGTCGAGACTTCGCAAGTGTACGGGTGGTAGAAACGGGCGAGTGTTTGAAACCCGACCCCTTGCGGGGAATCGGCTCGGTAATATCGGTTTATGCACGTGGGTTCCGAGAGTTTCCGCCCCGCGCTTCGCTACGCAAAGCCTACGCGGCGCGGCTAAACAACGTAACTTCAAAACTAGCGCTTCGGGCTAACGGAAGCCATCACAGCCCGGCGGCTTTGCGTTGCCATTCTTTCACGGTGTCGGCGGGGTGTTTCGCGTCGCGCTTTAACCAGGCGTCTTGTGCGGCGGCCAGTGCGGCTTCGGGGGTAGTTTGCCCCGCCGATGAGCGGGCGATTTCCTTGGCCAAGTCGGCGAGTTCGTCGGCTTGATCGGGGCCACGCGGGGCGTACACGGGGTTTGCCATCGAGAGCGCAGCATACTGGCGGATCGCGTCGCTCAGCGATTTGGAGCGTTCCATGTCGAAGCCGTAGCGGTTCCAGATTGCCTCGCGGCTCTGTTCAATATGCTCGTTGCGGAACGGGC
>JANXNT010000377.1 GCA_025353985.1 Limnoglobus sp. | reverse complement strand
GGACGCGAAAGGCGAACGACCCGTCAACGGCTGGTACGAGAAGTTCCAAACCGACCCGCACTTCAAGGATTACATTCCGTTCTACGAGTACTTCCACGGCGACACGGGAATGGGCCTCGGTGCCAGCCACCAGACCGGCTGGACCGCCCTCGTGGCGAAGTTACTGTTCCCGACCAGCCACGTCTTCGCCGACTTATGCGGCTCCGCCGCCCAAGCCACAATCCGCTGCCAAGCGTAACCGATCACAGTGGCACGATCTCCAGCGGAAGCCGAGGGAATTGAACCCTCGCCGGGTATGAGCCGGGTCCGTTTTCAAGACGGATGCAGCAAACCAACATCTGCGTGACTTCCAACGAGCAACAAGCGGAAGCCGAGGGAATCGAACCCTCGCCGGATGTAAATCCGGAGCCGCTTTCCAAGCGACCGCAGCAAACCAACATCTGCCTGACTTCCCACGTTTCGTTGTTGTGAAGAGCCATTTTCCCATTCTCGGGTTCGCGTCGGCGACGAGTTTGACAACTCAACTATCAAGCGAGGCTCATGTGTGCCAAAATACCTTACACCCAAGGAATCGCTTGATGCTTCCCGCAATCGATATTCGGCAAACGGTCGAGGATGTCTATCGTGCCGAATCGCGGCGCATTTTTGCCACGCTCGTTCGTCTCGTCAACGATTTCGACCTGGCGGAGGAGGCAATGCACGAGGCGTTTGCTTCGGCGATCGAGCAATGGCCGCACGATGGCGTGCCCGCAAATCCGCGAACGTGGCTCGTGTCGGCAGGGCGATTCAAAGCGATTGACGTGATTCGAAGGCGCAGTGTGTTCGATGCCTCGCTCGCCGAAATTGGCAATTGGTTGGAACAAATCGCGGCATCGAAAACGCCACGCGATGAAGAGGATATCGAAGATGATCGCCTGCGCTTAATCTTCACCTGTTGCCACCCAGCGTTGTCTCCGAGTACCCAAATCGCGCTCACGTTACGCGAAGTGTGCGACCTCAGCACCGAAGAAATCGCGAGTGCGTTCCTGACTACGCCGGTCACGATTGCCCAGCGAATCGTCCGCGGCAAAGCGAAGATTCGCGGTACGCGCATTCCGTATCAGGTGCCGACGCTGGCCGACTTGCCGGACCGTTTGGACTCGGTATTTTCCGTCATTTATCTCGTGTTCAACGAAGGCTATTCCGCATCGTCCGGTGACTCCCTCACGCGGCCCCGTTTGTCGGCGGAAGCGATCCAATTAGGCAGATTGCTGTTGGAATTGCTCCCCGATTCTGAGGTTTTCGGCTTACTTTCGCTGATGTTGCTACACGAATCCCGCCGCACGGCACGCGCTGCACCGAATGGCGATCTGATCTTGCTGAGTGATCAAGATCGCTCACTGTGGAACTCCAATTCCATACGCGAAGGCCAATCGCTCGTCGAACGCGCGCTTGCATCGCCACCGTTCGGCACGTACACGATCCAGGCCGCGATTGCCGCAATCCATGCCGAGGCGGCAACGGTGGCCGCCACCGACTGGGTGCAGATCGTCGCGTTGTACGACCTGTTGTTTCGCGCGAATCCTTCGCCCATCGTCGAGCTAAATCGCGCCGTTGCCTTCGCGATGCGCGACGGACCCGCGGTCGGGGTAAGTCTCATCGAAGCGATTTTGGAACGCGGCGACTTGGCCGATTACCACCTGATCCACGCGGCGCGTGCGGACCTGTACCGCCAACTCGGAAAGACGGCACAAGCCCGCGAATCGTATCAAAACGCACTGGCGTTGGTGCAACAAGAACCGGAAAGCCGATTTCTCGAAAAGCGCCTTCGCGAACTTTCGTGAAATATTTTTTACAGGATGTCGATTCGCGGCGTCGCCGTTCGATTACCCAGTGAAAGCCGTGAGTTTGCGGACTTTCGAAACTCCTGGAGAATCGCAATGTCGAAGGTACACGTCCAACCTTATCTCTTCTTCGGCGGTCATTGCGAAGAAGCACTCGCGTTCTACCGCAGCGCAATCGGCGCGGAAGTGGAGATGATGATGCACTTCAAGGATAGCCCCGAACCGATTCCACCCGGCACAATTGCACCGGGCTTCGAGAACAAAGTCATGCACGCAACGTTCCGCATCGGCGGAACCACGCTGATGGCGTCCGATGGCTGCGGAGCTGAAGTTTCCAGTTTCGCCGGTTTTTCGCTCTCGCTCGCATTGCCGACCGCATCCGATGTCGATCGCGCCTTCGCTGCACTTTCCGACGGAGGAAAGATCACGATGCCACTGGGCAAAACCTTTTGGTCGCCGCGCTTCGGCATGGTCACCGACCGCTTCGGCATCGGCTGGATGGTAACGGTGGCAGTGTAAACACAGAAACCCTTGTACGAAAGGCTACATCGTCATGATCGATACACCACACATCACGCAGACGATCGCGCAGCAAACGGCGATCATTCGCCTCACGATTCCGCGTGCGGAAATGATGACGGCATTTTGCCCGGCAGTGGGCGAACTCATGGCCACGCTGGCTGCGCAGGGTATCACGCCGGCTGGGCCGGTGTTTGCGCATCATTTGAAGATGACCCCAGGCATCTTCGATTTTGAAGTCGGCGTTGCCGTCGCCACACCGGTGGCCGCAGCGGGACGCATGAAGCCGAGCGAATGGCCCGCAATGAAAGTGGCACGCACCGTTTCCCGAGGTCCATACGAAGAGCTACCCGATGCCTGGGGCAAGTTCACGGAATGGATCGCCACGAATGGCCACACGCCCGCCGAAGATCTATGGGAATGCTACGTCGCCGGCCCGCAAACGAGCGCCGATCCCACTCGATGGCAAACCGAATTGAACCAACCGCTGATGCGATAAATTTGTTTCCATAACCGTACTTTTCAGGAGTGATACGATGTTTGCAAAACCACAAGCGGAACACCAATGGCTCGACCGACTCGTCGGCGAGTGGACGTACGAATCGGTGTGCCAGATGGCACCGGATCAACCGGCGCAAACGACGCCGGGACAGATG
>JANXNT010000349.1 GCA_025353985.1 Limnoglobus sp. | reverse complement strand
CTGTTACTCACTTGCTCCACGCCGTTTCGGAGAGAGCCAGTCTTTCGGCCTGAAGGGCCGATTCCTTCAGCCCAGGTCGGAGCGAGCAAAGCGAGCGAAGGCCTGGGAAAGCCATGGCCAACGACGTTCGGTCCTGAAGTGACCGTTCAGAGTGATCGAGTCTGAACCGTCCCTTCAGGACGGGAGCTATTTTCGGAATTTACCCAGGCCTGCGCTCGCTACGCTCACTCCGACCTGGGCTTTAAGAACGGACCCTTCAGGCCCGAAAACCACCACCGACAAAGGTTTCGATGGCGAGAATTCCCACATCGAAATGATGCATCTGTACCTTTGGCAAATTGGTGAACCGGAATCGAGATGACCCAAAAACACCGTCAACAGCAACTTCACGTCACTTGGGTTATGCCTCATTTTCCCCGACCCCGAAGACAACGCCGTGAACGATTTATGTAGCCCTCTCGCTCCGCGAGAGGATAGCCAACATCATCGCACTGCAAGCGGTTTATTGGCAACGCAAAGCATTCGCGCTGTCCTCTCGCGGAGTGAGAGGGCTCCATAAGATTCGCCCTTCGATCCAACACTCGTTGCAGAAACCCGAAATACAAGCCTTCACGCGTTGCCCTTCCGGTCGGTTATCATTTCGCTCGTACCCCAGGTGCGCGAAGCGCGACCTGGGACTAATCGCTGAAATCCCTCCGGGATAAAAACAACGCGAAACCCACTTGAGCATAGATCGATGGAAATCGGCAGCTTCGCCGTAACAGAAACCGGAACAGGAAAATCGTGGAAATTCGACAGAAAGGCCAGCTTACTGGCCTCCGATTCCGCATCACCCACACGATTTCGCGAAGTCAATAAGTTTACGTTTAATTGACGTAAGTCAGAATTCGCGTCGTGCACGGACGTACCCAAAAGTGCGCCGAAATGACTCAGAAGTGCGCGCAAATGACACAGAAAAGGCGAGAACGGTCGATTTTAGGTCGAATGGTGACCCGAAAAGGTCGGTACTTCCGGCGAGTGTCAATCGCAGGATCGTCGACGTAACCTACGACAGGAATACAAGATACCGCAAAAATGCCAGAAACCGATAAGCGATTTGCGATCAAAAACTGGCATTTTGAGACGAAAAAACACCCGAAAAACCGGTTTTGGAACCTTCGCAATTCGGACTTACGTCGATTATGAACCAAAATAAATCTCTCCGATTCGCCGATTTTCTTCGAGCTCATGTTCGGGCGAAAATCCACCTCCCCGCCCACCCAGACCGCGTATTTTGAGTTAAGCTGGCGAAGGCCTGATATTTGGCGCGGCTATCCGGGTTGTATCGCGCGGTTCCGGTCGAACCGATTGCACGCAAAATGAATCGGTGTTGTGCGCAGATTTCCAGAACTTAGTCTAAAGTATCTGTGGTTCGTCGGATTCGATTGGATCGGGGCAGGGTCACTTGCCACGCGACTTCACGGGAGATTGTTCACCATGATGCACCCCTTACGCACGCTCGCCCTTTCGGTCGTCGGCCTGTGTGCCGCTAGCAGTTCCGCTTTTGCGGGCTGGAACAACGTGTTCCAGGTTTGCTGTAACGACCGCCCGCGCACGAGCACCAGCTATGCCGCTCCGGCTGGCGACGATTGTTGCCCGAAGCCCGAAGCCCGCGTGAGCTACGTGCAACGCTGCTATTATCAGCCCGTCACCGAATACAAACGCGAATCGTTCTATGTACCGATCAAGGAGAACGTGCGTTCGTCGTATTACGAACCCGTCACTTCGATGCGGTACACCAGCTATTACGACCCCTGTTCGGGCCAGTGCCAACAGATCGCAGTCCCACAAACGAGCTACCGCTTACGCGAACAGTGCAACTCGGTGACCCGCTGGGTCGAGCAGTCCCGAAGCGTGCCCGTGACTTCTTACAAACAAGTGACGATGTACCAACCGGTCGTCACTTATTACTACCCGCCCGTGGCCTCGACGTCGTCGTTCTCGATCCCGGCCGCACCGCCATTCCCGCCACGCATTGATGAAGTCAATCCCCGACCCGCCACGCAGATGCCGGGTAACGACAGCCCCGAGACGATTCCCTCACCGAATCTGAAGAGCGCACCCCGCACGATGCCACCCGCAACGAAGCCAACGACGGGGATCTCGGCCTACACGGCCTCCCGCCGTGGCAGCATTCGCGGCGAAGTCGTGACGAGCGACCAGTTTACGCCACGCCCCGGCACGAAACTCGTGTTTGTGAGTGCCACCAACAACGAAGATCGAGAGTACGCCAAAGCGAACGAATTCGGCGAATTCGACGTGAAATTGCAACCCGGCGAATGGCACGTTTACATGGGTAACGGCGACGGTCGCGCCGCCTACTTCAAGAAGATTCGCGTCG
>JANXNT010000342.1 GCA_025353985.1 Limnoglobus sp. | reverse complement strand
TACGGCAGAATCCCGCCGTGCTGATAGTACAGTACTTCTTGCGGGGTATCGACCCGCATCTGTGCCTGGAAGGTTTTGCTGCCCGCTTTCACAGTGACGTATACCTTACCGGCGGCGACTTTGTTCAGTGCCTCCTGCACGCCGGGAATCTCGTACACTTCCTCGCCGGTTAGGCCCAGCGACAACGCACTGTCACCGGCGAGGAACTGCAACGGCAGCACGCCCATACCGACGAGGTTACTCCGGTGAATCCGCTCGTAACTCTCGGCCACGACCGCTTTCACACCGAGGAGTTTCGTCCCCTTCGCGGCCCAGTCGCGGCTCGATCCGCTGCCGTACTCCTTGCCCGCCAGCACGACGAGCGGAATCTTCTCGGCTTGATACATCATCGCCGCATCGAAAATGGACATCTCGGTGTCAGTCGGCAAGTGACGGGTGACGCCGCCTTCGACGCCGGGAACGAGCAGGTTCTTCAGGCGCACGTTGGCGAAGGTGCCGCGCATCATCACCTCGTGGTGCCCGCGGCGTGCGCCGTATTGGTTGAAATCTTTGACATCGACGCCGTTGCTCATTAGGTACTTGCCCGCCGGCGAGTCTTTCTTGATGCCGCCCGCCGGGCTGATGTGGTCGGTCGTGATACTATCGCCGAGCAGCGCCAGCACGCGCGCCCCGGCAATGTCCGTCACCGGTGGCGGCGTCGTGCTCATACCGACGAAGTACGGAGGATTCGCGATGTACGTCGAGTTCGCTTCCCACGAATACAGGTTCCCTGTTGGCACGCTGAGCGCACGCCAATTCGCGTCGCCATCGTACACGCCTGCGTACGTCCGTTGGTAACTTTCCCGCGTGATCGACCGATCGATGACGGCTTGGACTTCTTGTTGCGAAGGCCAAATCTCTTTCAGAAACACCTCGTTGCCATCGGAGCCGATGCCGACCGGTTCGGTGTCCCAATCGATATCGACCTTGCCCGCCAGAGCGTACGCGACGACGAGCGGCGGCGAGGCGAGGTAGTTCGCCCGTACCTCGGCATGAACGCGGCCCTCGAAGTTCCGGTTGCCACTGAGCACCGCTGAGACGACGAGGCCGTTCGCGGTGATCTCTTTGCTTACCGATTCTGGCAGCGGCCCGCTGTTGCCGATGCAGGTCGTGCAGCCATAGCCGACGACGTGGAAGCGCAGCTTCTCCAGTTCCGGGAGCAGCTGCGAGTTCGTGAGATAATCGGTTACGACTTTGGAACCGGGCGCGAGGCTCGTCTTCACCCACGGCTTCGTCGAAAGGCCTTTCGCGGCCGCCTTCTTTGCGACTAAACCGGCGGCGACCATCACCGATGGGTTCGACGTATTCGTGCAACTCGTGATGGCCGCAATCACGACCGAGCCATCGCGTAACTCGCCGTGGCTCGCCGTCGTGTTATCGACCTCGGCGACCATCGCCAAACCGGCCTTCGGCTTCGCGGCCGATTTCAGTTTCGGCAACGCTTCCCGGAACGATTTTTTGACGTCCTTCACGGCCACGCGGTCTTGCGGTCGCGATGGTCCGGCGAGGCTCGATTCGACCGTACCCATGTCGAGTTCGAGAACGTCGGTGTAAGTCGCGGGGGGCGTGGTCGCA
>JANXNT010000262.1 GCA_025353985.1 Limnoglobus sp. | reverse complement strand
GCACCCACAAGGGGTGCCCCTACAAAATCACTACAGGACGCGCCGGCACCTACATCGCACCCGATTTTGCCGATCCGCCACCTGTTGAGTATTGGAAAGAGTCACCATGAAAACGAACATTGCAATCAACGGAGCTTGCGGGCGCATGGGGCAACGGCTCGTGGCGCTCGCTAGTGAAGATCCGCACTTGCATATTGTGGCTGCCGTCGATTCGCCGAATCACCCGAGTCTCGGGCGTGATGTCGGCGAGATTTCCGGCGTCGGTACCCTCGGTGTGCCTGTCACCGGCGAAATTCCGCTTTCAACGCGCGTCGATTGCGTCATCGATTTTTCGGTTCCGATTGCCACGCTGAAGATCATGCAAGTTTGCGTCGACCGGAAGTTGCCGCTCGTCGTGGCGACGACGGGCTTTGAAGCCGAGCAGAAATACGAGATCGCCGCTGCGGCCCATCACACTGCCGTGCTGTTCTCGCCAAGCATGAGCCTCGTCGTCAACCTGCTCTTTAAACTGACGAAGTTGACCGCCCAAACGTTGGCTGGCAAGGGGTTCGATGTCGAGATCATCGAGCGGCACCATCGCTTCAAGAAAGATTCGCCGAGCGGCACGGCGGCACAGTTCGCGAAGATCATCCAAGACGAAATGCAACAGAAAAGGGTTCTGCATGGCCGCGAAGGGATCGTCGGCGAACGCCCTGTCGACGAGATCGGAATGCACGCGGTGCGCGGTGGCGATAACGTCGGCGAGCATACGATCATCTTCAGCGCGCTCGGCGAGACTTTGGAACTCGTTCACAAAGGCTATAGCCGCGATAGTTACGCACGCGGTGCGCTCGAAGCGGCCAAGTACCTGGCGGGCAAGGGCGCAGGCATGTACACGATGAGCGACGTTCTGGGTTTATAATCCACTTTTCCGAGACACGGTCATGTTTGCAATCGATCGCCGAACGGCCTTGGCAGTGGGTGCCGGTGTGATTGTCGCCGCAAAACTTTCCGCCGCCGATTCCAACAAGCCTGCGATAGCCGAAGGCTACACCGACCGAACGAGCTACCAACCCGGCGACGAACTGCGGGTCCAGAGCGGCACCGGG
>JANXNT010000200.1 GCA_025353985.1 Limnoglobus sp. | reverse complement strand
CTCCTACCGTGGATGTGACTTCACCACCTCCTATTATCAGCAAGGGGAAGGGGATGGCGTCACCGGAAACGTGTATCGGAGGGTAAGCATGGAACTTAGCGAAGCGGCAAAAGAAGGCGATCTGAAGACGATCCGTACTCTTCTCGACGCTGGTGCCGACGCACGATATTTGAAGCCCTTTGGTTATACCGTGATGATCGACGTGATGCACGGTCGATCCATCCTCGAAGATCAACAGCTTATCCCCGGAGTCCGCCTCCTGATCGAACGCGGTGCCGATCTCAATGCCGTCAGCGACTACGACGAGTCGGCCCTCAGCGTTACGTCTCGGATTGCGCGGTTCGACGCCGTCGGCCTACTGCTGGAGGCTGGTGCAGACAATGCTCCGTTGGGATGGTCACCGCTTCACAGGGCCGTGGCTCTCGGATCGTTTGAAGAAGTCCGGGAGCGGATCGAACTCGGCGATGACCTGTTTGCCCGAGACCGATGGAACCGAACTCCGTGGCTCCTGAGCCTCCAGACGCGTGACCTGGCCAAGGCGGAACTGCTACTGACTTCCGGAGCGGACCTTCACGATCTTGGAAAATGCGGGAAAACACCGCTCATGCTTGCGATTGAGGTGCATGATTCGGCAATGCTGCACTGGCTTCTCGAAAAGGGCGTCGATCCCAACGCGACCGATGAATTCGGCGGGACGGCCCTGATCGAAGCGGCCGGGAACGGCGATGCGAAGTGCGTGCGGTTGCTCCTTGATGCCGGGGCTAACGCACTTCTCGTTAGCGACACCCGCACGCCGATCCGGTCTGCCGAGAATCTTGAGGTCGCCAGGATGCTCGTTCTCGCGGGGGCTGATATCGCCGACGTGCACGAGAGCATTCGGGACGAGTTGACGAAGCGACCGAGGAAGGATTGGATCGACATTTCGCCCGACGACTATCATGCGGCGAAGCATTGGATTTTCGGCATCGCCAACCCTCAACTCATGAATCTCCCGTTCTGGCAGGCGATGGTCGCTTGCGGGAAAGGAGCATACAGCGCCCGCTCGCAATTTGAATCCGAAGACTTCCACGGCCCTGCGATCTGGTGCTTCGACCGTTACGGGAAGTCGTTCACAGAAATGCCGGACGGGCGGGTAATCGAGATCGGCGGGGAACACGAGGATTATTACGACCAGGACTTCTGCATCTACAACGACGTGATCGTCCACCGTGGCGACGGCATGTTCGACATCTACGGCTACCCCAAGGAAGTCTTCTCTCCGACCGACTTCCACACGGCCACGCTCGTTGGGAACGCGATCTACATCATTGGAAACCTCGGGTATCTCGGCGAGCGACGGTTTGGTGTGACGCAGGTATACCGTTTGGACACCGAGACCCTGGCGATGGAACCCGTCGAGACAACTGGCTCATCGCCGGGGTGGATTCACAGCCACCTTGCAAAACTGGTCGGAAACGCCATCGAAGTGGCAGGCGGAAAGATCTGCCTGGTGATCGATGAGCAGGGATGCATTGCGGACAACGACAGACGGTTCGTGCTCGACCTCGCGACTAGGATGTGGTCGCAGGAGTGAAGCGGAGTGAAGCGAGACAGCAACCGATGCCCTATAGTATGATGATCTCCTGCCGTTGTTGGTACCCGCCTGCCTGCCTTTCGGAGTTTCGTTGTGATTGTGTTTGCCGATGAGAGTCTTGCGTCGATTGCGATGTCCCTTCGCAAAGTGAATATCGAAGATTTGCTTCTGCCGGTGCTGGTTCAGTTGATCGTCATCATCCTAGTGGCGCGTCTGTTCGGGATGCTGTTACGCAAACTCGGGCAGCCGACGGTTGTTGGCGAAGTCGTGGCGGGTATTGCGATGGGACCATCGCTGTTCGGCGCACTGTTCCCCGCGCTGTCGGCGGCCGTGTTCGTGCCGCACCTCGAAGGCGTGCCCGATCCGATTACGGCGGCGATGTACCCGAAGATCTTCTCGGTGCTTTCGCAAATCGGCCTGATATTCATGCTGTTCCTCGTCGGGCTGGAGTTCGAGTTTCACCACCTGAAACAGAACGGTCGATCCGCGATACTCATTTCGCTGATCGGCGTGATCTTCCCGTTCGCACTGGGTGCTGCGCTCGCCCCGGCGATCCACCCCTACCTCGAAGCGCACCCGGTCACGGGTTTGCCCGTTCCGCAGTTCGGTCTCGTGCTGTTTCTCGGCATCGCGATGTCGATTACCGCACTGCCCGTGCTCGGCCGCATGATGATCGAATGGGGCATCAACCGCACGCAACTCGGCGCGATTGTCATCACGGCGGCGGCCATCAACGACGCCGTCGGCTGGATCTTACTCGCTTCGGTCGTGGCGCTGGCGAAGGCGCATTTCGACATCGTCGATACGCTGAAAATGGTCGGCCTCACCATCGGCTTCAGCGCGATTCTCTTCTACATAGCAAGGCCGATACTCATCGGGTTCTTCGCGCGGTCGCTCGCCAAATCGGGCGGCACGCTCACATTGAACGCAACGGCGTTCCTCATCGTCATCATGTTCATCTGCGCGACGCTGACGAATCTCATCGGCATCTTTGCGATCTTTGGCGCGTTCCTGCTCGGCGCGGTATTGTCCGATCAAGACACCCTTCGCGAGGCGATCACGAACCGAATGCGCGACTTCGTGACTTCGTTCTTTTTGCCGATCTTTTTCACGTACACGGGCCTTCGCACGGAAATCAGTTCGCTGAACGGCACGACGATGTGGCTAATCTGCGGGGCGGTGATTCTCGCGGGGACCGTCGGCAAGTTACTCGGTTGCGGTCTGGCAGCACGGGTGAGCGGTTTTAGCCGAAAGGAATCGTCGCTCGTCGGCATTATGATGAACACGCGCGGCCTCATGGAACTGATCGTCATCAACGTTGGTTACGACATCGGCGCGATCCCCAAGAGCCTGTTCTGTATGCTCGTGCTGATGGCCGTCGTCACCACGATTATGACGACGCCACTCATCCGCCTCTTCGCCCGAGGCACCGAGATCGAAACGCCACTGCGACAGTCGGGGTTCCTGAATCAATGAGTCACTCACGCGATTGTCGGTAAGACTTCTTCTTTCACGAAGCGATTGAACTTCGGCGAAAATGAGGGTTGGCGATGCTCCCAGTGCGTGCGAACGTACTTCAAACGGAAGGCCGAACGCATCGAACCGAGCATCGATTGCCAGTAATCGTCGGGCACCGTGTCGATGACCGAAAGCACCCGTGCGTTGTAAAGCAAGAATGCTTCCTCGTATAAATTGACGATGCAATTCGCGATGAAGCGGTGCGGGTTCGTTTGCGAATGCGGGTCGGTCGGATCGTCTTCGGCGAGCGAATATTCTTCGCGTTTCATTCGCTCGAATAGGTGCGGATGTTCCGCGAGTTTGAGCAATACACCTTGGAAACGCGAGTAAATCTGACTGTAGGCGCTGGCACGCAACGACGTGATGACCGCGAATGTGCCGAGCAACCCGCCGGAAAGCACGACGATCGTCACGACCCGTAATACGATGTCCGCGACATCGTACCAATCGCGCACTTTGGCAGCCGGATTCGGCACCACTTCCACTGGAGGAGACGCGAGGATTGCAGGCGGTTCGACCGGCTGCGCGAACAACACTCCGACGCCGAGACCGCAGGCGACACCGACGACCAGCACGAAAAAGAAGGCGATTTTGCGTTCCATCGCAGACTATTTCACTTCCAATTGGATGTCCGGAACGATGAAATCCGTCGCCACTTGCTCGGGGCCGTTGAGCAAATTCTTGGGCACTTTCACTTCGCCGAGAAGCACGCCGGTCGGGTTCGCCATCGGCGGAAGCTCGCTCGTCTTCGCGACGGTCAGCCCCGTGGGAATCACGAACGCGTCGGTAATCGGTTGCGTCGGAGCACCCGTATTTTCCGTCGTTTGCGATGGCTCTTTCGATTGCGAACCGAGGAAGTACGCGCCCGCCAACGAAGCCACGACGACCGTAGCGATCAACAGCATTCTTGCGATTTTCATCTGCTCACCCTCTTGTGTGAGTCGCAAAATACCGATTTGCTTTCCACATGTCGAGGCCGTTATCCAGACACCGCTCCCGCAGACGGATCGAGTTTAGAGAGCGGTATCCCGAGCGCTTTGGAGATTTTTACTAGGGTAATGCGCGTGGCACTGTACTGGCCATTCTCTAATCGACTGATGTGGCTTTGCAGCAAACCCGACTTTATCGCTAATTCCTCCTGTGTGATACCGGCGGCACGTCGCTGTTCGCGTATCGTTTTCGATACGAACGCTTTCCAGTTGCCATCGCTGGATTCCGAGTCGAAATCCATCTTGGTTAACGTGATTTTTCGTTGCGAGAGAATCTCTTCGATCGTCTGGAAGATTTCCGTAATCTCGTCGGGTGACTGTGTGTTCGCGAGTTCGTTCATCAACGTGCAGACGTCGTTTTTTTCTTCTTTCGTCAGCGAAATGAACTTATCGACGAGTATCGCCACCGCGAGATTCGTAATCTTCAAGTCCGGGATTGTCGTTGTCATAATTACCTCGATTACGCGAATTCTTTCAGATACTTTTTCAGACGATTCCGCATTCGGATTTTGATCGCCTGACTGGCTTGGCCGTCTTCTTCTTTTTTGTACGCTCCGAGAATCACAATCCGTTTCGCCGACTTATGTATGTAGAAGTAACCACGAAAGTTCAGCTTCCCCAACACGCCGCCTTTGTCCCGGAGTTCGTGATAGCTTTCGATCGTTTGCACGTCGTTTGTTAATTAACGGGTGGCTCGGGTCGATGCACTGTGCCAGTTCGCGATACTGTTCGCAAATGTGCGAAAACTGCTCGGCGTTCAAAAAACGGGCATCGCCAATGCTTTCATCGAGAAAGCAAACCTCCCAAAGATAGCCCGGCGGTTTACCGCCACCTCGTCTCGCACCAATTTTCAGATGTTTCCCGGTTCGCTTCGCCATCAATAAATCCCCTTGCGTAATTCATGTCTATATCTCCTTGTACACCGAATTGGCTCATGAGTAGTGAGCAAGAAGTTTGCTCGCTACATATTTATTGCATATTATGTAGCGACTGTCAAGCATTTTCTATGTGAGAATCCCAGTCGTTGCCCGCTGGATCACTTTCTGATACGCTTCCAGCGATACGATACCTGCGTGTGACACGCATTCCTGCCGGGTACCTTTGAGGGTTGCCACTTTGTTTCGTTCTCTACTCGCTCTCGGGTTGTTACTCACGGCTTCGGTGGCTGTGCGGGCCGATAACTGGCCGCAGTGGCGCGGCCCCAAAAACGATGGCCATAGTACCGAGAAGGGACTTTCCACCGCGTGGTCCGAAAGTTCGCACATCGTCTGGAACTGCCCGCTGCCGGGTTCGGGTGCGTCGACGCCGTGCATTTGGGGCGAGCATATCTTCCTGACGACGCAAGATTCATCCGACCTCAAGCTCCACGCCATCGGCACTGATGGAAAAGTGAAATGGTCCGAAACGCTCGGGGCCAGCGCGAAGAAAGCCTACCGCAACGATGAAGGCAACGATGCCTCCGCCTCGTGCAGTACCGATGGCAAACACGTCTTCACGTTCATCGGTTCGGGCGGCGTGACGGCACACGATTTCGATGGCAAAAAAGTCTGGGGCTTCGATGCCCAATCGAAGTACGGCAAGTTCGAGATCCAGTTCGGCATCCACCAAACGCCGGTGCTTTACAAAGGCCGATTGTACCTGTCGCTGCTTCACCGCAAGGCGCAACTGCTCGTCGCACTCGATGCCGTCACGGGCAACGAAATCTGGAAACACGCCCGCAAAAGCGATGGTCGCGGCGAATCGCCGGACGTTTACGCCTCGCCGTTCATCTGGGAAAAAGGCAGCGAAGCGTTGCTGATTTCGCACGGCAACGATTACTGCACCGCGCACAATCTGGAGACCGGCGAGGAAGTATGGCGCGTGACCGAATTGAATCCGAAGGCGAAGTATAACAACGCCTGGCGTGCGGTTTCCAGCCCACTGGTAACGCCCGATTTGATCGTCGTACCATCGTGCAAACGCGGCGTGACTGTCGCGATCGATCCGACGAAAGTGAAAGGCAGCGTCGGCCCGAGCGCGACCGGCGAAATCTGGCGATTGACGAAGGACACACCCGATGTGCCTTCGCCGTTACTCGTGGGTGACATCGTCTACATCATGGGCGAAGGCGGCACGCTTTACGCTTACGAAGCGGCCACCGGCAAGATGATTTACGAACAGCGAATCACGAACATGCGGCACCGCGCCAACCCGATGTTCGCCGACGGTAAGATCTACCTCGTCGGCCGCGACGGCATGACCGTGGTGGTGAAACCAGGTCGCGAATTCGAGAAACTCGCGGAGAATAAACTCCCCGACAACTTCACCGCCTCGCCCGCCACCGCAAACGGCCGCATCTACCTCCGCGGCTTCAAAAGCCTCTGGGCCATCGGCGAAAAGTAGGGCATTCACGCCATTGCCGACCTTCGACGCTTGTATTCCTTTAACATCTTCGCTTTTGCGGCTTGATCGTCTTTGCCGTATAAGCGACTGGTGAGGAACGCGAGGAACCCGAAACTGGCGATGGCGACGAGTAGCGCCAGCCCGTTTTGATCTTTCTTGAGGAACGTATCGTAGAGGCCGTGCAAAATCATCGGCACCGCGATCACCGAGAGTGTTGGCCAAATCCAGCCGTGCCATTCTTCGATACCATCGAAGCGATCGCGTTTGAGATAGAGCGTGATCGCGACCGAGCCGGACCAGATCGCATGAAGTGCAACGCACGATAGAAAACGTACGCCATAGATACCGGGGCCAGTGATGCCGTTGTAGTACCGGCTCGAATACATAATCCCTTCCGCAATGCCGAAGCCCGCCCCCGACGCGAGGCCCCAGATGAAGATGCCCCGCCAGTTTGTATCTCGCCCGTTCTCTTCGCTGCGGTGCCAGAAGAGCGGGACCGTTTTTGTTAGTTCTTCGAGCAAGCCAACACCGAGCGTGTAACCGAGAAAGCTGAGCAGGAAGCCATTTTCTGGGTCGCTAGCGGCCGAGTACGAGAACGCGATGAACTTGAAGATGTAAAAAAACAACACGACGATGCTCTTGCCGACGAGGATGCGGCCATCGGTGTACGAGGCGATCCACTGCACGAGCAAGAGCAATCCCACACCCACAGTGGCAGTAATAAGCCCGACGGTTAGCACCTGTAACGCTTTGGCGGAACCGTCGGACGCGAGGTACATGAAGAACACCATGTACAGAATCGTCGCAGCGAGCGCCATCAGCCAGTGTGCCGATGTCGAACGCGACAGAAACGCGCCATCGATTTTCTGCCCCGGCAAGCTGCTAATGATGTCGTCTATCGATTTGGGATGCAACAAACTGTCTTCGAACCGCTTCTGTTCCGCTGGAGTCGCGTTATCTAACGATTTGGCGAGACGCTCGAAAATGTCCTCATCGTTGGGCTTACTCAGCATCGAAACCGCGAGCGGTATCAGTGCCAGTACGAGCACCCAGTGTAGATAGCGACGCCACAACGGCGGGTCGTTCGTGGTCAGTGGCGGCAAGTTTGCAATGTTCGAAGACTTCGGATTCACGGGTCTTGGCGAAGGTGTCGGCTCCGGTTCCGGGTATGGATCGCGAGACGGTTTCGCCGGTGCGGCTTCATCCGATTGCAACAAAAACTGTGCCGCATCGAACTCCGGCTCCGAAGGCGTGGCTTCGGGTATCGTCATCGGCTCGCCGCACTTGCGACACTTCAACGTCTTGCCGGCGAGCGTATCGGGCGCTTTATGCCCCTGGCCGCACGATTCGCAGCGAACGGAAATGGGCATGACACGCTTTCGTCGAAG
>JANXNT010000196.1 GCA_025353985.1 Limnoglobus sp. | reverse complement strand
GCGGCGCTAGCACCGATGAGCGCGAGGATGTCCGGGTCGTTTTCCTTGTCGAACGCATACACGTTCGCCATCACCTGGACTTCGTTGAAATAATCGACGGGGAACATCGGGCGGATCGGGCGGTCGATGAGTCGCGAAGTGAGCGTTTCCTTGGTGGTCGGTCGCGTTTCGCGTTTGATGAAGCCCCCAGGGAACTTCCCGGCGGCATAGACCTTTTCGCGATAATCCACAGTCAGCGGGAAGAAGTCTCGTCCGGGGATCGGCGAGCCGGAGGTGGCGGCAACGAGAACGAGCGTTTCACCGTATTGGACGGTCACCGCCCCATGGGCTTGTTTGGCGAGCTTGCCAGTTTCGAGGATGAGCGTTTGGTGGCCAATTTGGCGTTCGACGCGAGTGACGGGCACAGTACATAACCCTTTCGTTCGGTGTTTTGGAGCGAGAAATCCTGCGGGGGACCGATTGCGGTCCGAACAATTCGCGGTCGCCGGCGGCGATGATTTTAATTCGCGAAATGTACGATCTGGAGAAAGAGTGCGGGATCCCGAAATGCAAACGGTGCAAGCCGCGAAGGCAACCCAATGTTACCCGCACGGCCGATCTCGAATTCATGAAGGATACGTCTCGACGTTACTTACGTAACCCAAGTCTGCCGATCACCGTCAGGTACCGCTCTCGGTCGGTTTCCCGGAGATAATTCAACATGCACGTACGCTGACTGACCATTTTCAGTAGCCCGCGACGGCTGGCAAAGTCCTTCTTGTGCTCGCGCATGTGCTCGGTCAGCTCGGTGATTCGAGCCGTCAAGATTGCGATTTGCACTTCGGGGGAGCCGGTATCACCGTCTACCCGTCGGAATTGCGTAATCAGTTCCGTTTTGCGGTCCTTCGTAATCGACATCGTCCCAGTCCTCTTTCTCTGAATCCTCCGCCGCGTCGCACTCCAGCATCACGGTTGCAAACTTTACACATTACACTGTTTGCAAGTGTATGAGCGTTCGCCTGCCCGACAAGTGCGACACCCCACAATACGTATCGCGACGATGCGGGAAAACAAAATGATAGGGCGCAGCCACCACCGTGGAAAGGGGCAATGCTGCAATCGATTTTCCACTCGCACTATTAGCCGACGACGCACGTCGGTATGTTAGGGTTGTCGATATACGGATCGTTTTGGTTTGGCACGGAGAAGAACGCCGATGAGCACTGCCGAGGCCGAAGAGCTTGTGGAACTGGTACCCGAATCGCGGCAGCCGAAGAAGCCGCCGATTGCGAACGTACCGGGGCGTCTCGGCACGCTCGTTACGAACCGAATTCGTGCCGTTGCCGACCCGCGACCGTGGAAGCGCCGCCTTGCCAAAGCGACGCTCGTCATCCCGAAGATTCGCTACTGGGAAGCGCAGTTTCTCAACCTCAACGACGACGAGATTCGCAAAAAGAGCATGAACCTGCGCGGTCGTGCCCGCGGCGGCGCGAACCTCGACAAGCTCATCCCGGAGGCGTTCGGACTGTGCGCCATCGCGATTCGGCGCGTGTTCGGCTACCAGCTTTTCGACGTGCAACTCGCGGCTGGCATCGTCATGCACTACGGCGGCCTCGTGCAACTCGCTACCGGCGAAGGCAAAACGCTCTGCGCGATCTCCCCCGCCTACGTCAACGCGCTCATCGGTAAGGGCGTTCACATCACGACCGTCAACGATTACCTCGCCAAGCGCGATGCCGGCGAAACCAGCCCCGTCTTCCACGTTCTCGGCCTCACCGTCGGTTGCATTCAGCAGAAGATGGAAGACCAGGACCGCATGGCGATGTACCGCAGCGACATCACTTACGGCACCGCCGCCGAGTTCGGGTTCGACTTCCTGCGCGACCGGTTGAAACTGCGTGGTGGGCAGGCGGGCGCGACGCCGTTTTGGGCACCGTGGGTGGGCGGGCAGGCGAAGGTCGATCCGCGCGTCCAGCGCGATCTTTATTACGCCATCGTCGATGAAGCCGACAGC
>JANXNT010000175.1 GCA_025353985.1 Limnoglobus sp. | reverse complement strand
GGGATCGGCTCGGTAATATCGGATGTGTCGCGAACGTTCTTCGCAAAGGCTTCGCGGTGCGGCTAAACGCCGATGCATACTCGCCACCGGCCGCGTTACTTCCTGTATGCGGCGCGGTCGCGCTGGAGTTTGGCGGCGTCGGCTTCGCTGAGGATGAAGACATCCGCGCGGTCTTTGTCGTCGATTCGGGCGTAGAAGCGTTTGCCGTTGCTGCCGCCTTCTTCGCGGCCGATCTGGATGGTTTTCGTTGCGCCGCCCTTTTGTAGAAGAGTTATCACGCGCTGTGCCGGTTGCAGGCCGTACAGTTTCAGGTCGGCTTTTTGGTCGGCGACGTATCGCTCGGCCTTCAGCCCCGCGAGTGCGTCGAGCAACTCGGTCACTTTCGCCACGTCGATTGGGTCCATCTCTTTGGCAGTATCGATCCACGATGTGCCGAGTTTCCGCAGTGCGAAACCGGCGGTGCCCGCGCTGATGGCGATCGTCTCGATCTGGCTCGCATCGACGCCGGTCCAGACGGCGCGCTTGCGGTATTCGCCGAGAATCTTCGCGGTGAGAATCGGGTCGAGCAGTGCCACCATGTCGCCCTTTTCGAGCTTGGCGAACACCCGCGTACCGGCTTTGTCTTTTGCCCCAACGAGCAGGCTGAGCACTTCCTTTTCGCCCGAACGAAACACCCATTTTGCCTCGGGTTTATCGAGACCGTAGGGCTTCAGGTCGGCGGGTTTGTCGGCTTCGAGTTCGTCCGCACGCAACTTGGCCAGGGCGTTGATCAGTTCGTCGAGATCGCCCTGTTCGGCCTCGGTGGCAAGCGGTTCGACCATCTTCCACGCGCCATCGACTTTGGCGAAAGTCACCTTACGATCGCCGCGTTCGAGGATCGCCTTGTCGGCATCGATGAACTTCGCCAACGTGCGGTCGCGGAACTTGATCGGGGCCGCCAGCAACCGCTTCGCGATGGCCGCTGACAGTACGCTGACAGTGACATCGCCCTTGGTGTCGATCATCGCGTAGCGGTCGCCTTGGGGTTGCTTGTCGTCGACCGGTTTGCCAATCTTCACGATCTTGTCTTCAGGCTTTTCGATGCCGACTTTCAGGGTGAAAATCGCGGCCGGGGTATCGAGGCCGAACGGCTTCAGATCCTTCGCGGCATACGCGGCGACTTTCGTGGCCCGCAGCCGCGATAATTGCTCGGCGAGTTCGTCCAGCATTGCCTTGTCCGCGGTAAGTTTCGCGGGCTTTTCGATCTCCCATTTGTCGTTCGCACCGAGTTTCAATTCGAGTTCCTCGGCACCGGCTTTTCGCACGATGCTGGTCAGTGATGTCGGATCGAATTGAAGCATCGATCGGTCGACGAAATCGAGCTTCGTTCGCAACAGGGCATCGGTCACATTCGGGATCAGCACGCCCACAGCGAGGCCGCCATCGACGCGAACGTAACGCCCGCCGGAGGGAGCTGCCTTGCCGATGGCCACGGTTCGCGCGGCCGGTTTCGCAGCATCACCGGGTGCGGCCACGAAGGTTCCCGTCAGCGTGTATTCGGGCTTTTCCAAGCCGAAATCGGCCCATTTGACGTTCGGACCGTACCCGGCAATCGACTGCACCGGGAGCCGTGCGAAGAGGTTCGCGAGCATGTCGGCGGAGGGGCGATCGACGGGGAACGTCTGACCGTCGGCCTTCCAACCGGCCTTGTCGTCCTTAGTCAACGTCGTGTTGCCGTCGGCGGTCGGGCCGACGATTTGAATCTTCGTCAGTTGTGCCACGTCGAGGAACAACAGCGTTTTGTCGAGCCAATCGAGTGCCGGTTTGTCGGCGGCTTTGAACAGCGGATCGGCGAGCGCGAACACGGCTGCGGTCGGGCTGCCTTCGAGTTTCGCGAAGCGGGTCGTCGCGCCGTCGGCGGTCGGTTTGCCGACGAGGATCGTCTTCGTAATCACCGTCTCTTTCGGCATCGGGCTTACGTCGCCTGGCGCGACATCCTTGTAGCTGACGCTGATGCGGAGCGACGGTTTATCGAAGCCAAATTTCGCGGCATCGGTGGCTGTCAGGCTCTCGTATTTCTCGGCTTTCACGGTCGCGATTGCGGTCAGCAGTGGCTGCGCCGTCAGGTACGGCACGGGTGCGTCGAACGGCCCGCTCAGCTTCCAGTTGGTGCCATCTTGTGCGAATTTGTACGTGTCGGACGGTTCGCCACGGCGAATTTCGAGTGCGGTAATCTTCTCCGGTTGCACCGACCACAACTGCAACGGCAACAGCGTCACCGCCCCTTGCTTGAGTGTGTCGATGTTCGTTTTGGCGATGGTGAAAACGCTGCCGGTGCCGTTGAGACGCGCGTAATATTCGGGCTTCAACTCAGGGGAGTTGCCCACCGCAAGCGTCTGCACTTTGCCACCCGTGAAGCCTAAGGTGGCGACGACTTTTGGCGTTTTGAGGCCGTACTTTTTGTCAAGGTCTTCGTCCTTCGGCGCATCGTCGACGTACTCGGTCGCTTCGAGCCGCGACAGATCGTTGGCGATCTGCGATGCTTTTGTTTCGTCGGCTTCGCTCGTGATTGGCTGCGTCAGTTTCCAGCTTTTCGCATTCGTATCTTGGCGAATCGTAAAGGCATCGGCGGCGGGTTGCATGAGCGTTACGGTGGTCAGCTGAACTTCGGCGGTGTCGAACAAACGACGGCCACGGTAGGCGAGTGCGGGGCGGTCGATGAGCGCGAACGCATCGTCGGCGATCAGGTTGATTCGCGACCAACCGACGACTTGCACGGCGAGCTTTTTCTTGTCAGCGTCGCGTTTGCCGAGGATGTACGTGAAGGTGCGTGCGGCGGGTGCGGGCTGGCCTTCGATGGTTTTTTCTTGCGCGATAACCGTAATCTTGCTACCGGCGGCGGCGTCGATGGCGAGGTCGGTGAGAGTCTTCGCATCGGCGTTATCGACGATCGCTTTTTCGGCGGTGTCGGGCTTCGGTGGCGTCAACGGGTTTTCGGGTTCGATCTTGGCGGTCGCAGGCTTCGCCTCCCATTTTGCCAGCGAATCGAGCAATTCCGTTACCTTCGTCGTTTCGGCGAGGATATCGCCGACGTACCAGCGATCTTGTTTGTCGTCGTCTTTCAGCGCGTCTTTGTTGCCCTTTTTCTTGATCAACTGGATCGCAGGTTTGCCCTTCATCGCGACTGTCAACGCGGTGACAGTCGACGCTTCGAATCGTGCCAGCGAGGGGTCGCGAACATCGTCGGGCTTCGCGAATAGCTCGGGGAATTTTTCGGCTTTCACTTCGAAGAGTAAGTCGAGGCCATCGAGCGAGGCGTAGTGAAACACTTCGCTGGTGATGCGCGGTTGTTGCGGCGGTTGGCCGAACATCGGCGGCGCGGCGGGCGGTTCGATTTTGGTGATGCGCCGCGATTCTTTACCGATTTTCAGCACGGTGGTCGTGCCACTGGTGCGGACGATTTCGACTTTGCGTTCGGGCATGTCGAGGCCCGTTTCGGCGGGTGGTTTCGCGGGCAGGAATTGTTCCACCCAGAGTTCGGGCACGCCGGAAAGGATGGCACGCAGCTTCGTCGGATCGATGCGGTCGCGGATCGGTTTGCCGGCCAACGACTCGATTTCCCACGCACCGGCGAGCGCGTTGACGGCGACTGTTTTTTCCGCGCCGGGCTGATCGGATTCGGACTTCGGCTCAGGCGTTTTGGCGGTGCGCTGGATCTGGAACGCGCCATCGGGGCCGGTCACTTTCACGCTGCGGAAGGCATCGCCGAGGATCGCCGCGCGGCCACCGGTGCCGGGCGTGGCCGGTTCGCCGCCGATGATTTTGACGCGATCCGCTTCGGGGAACAACTGCCGACGGCGGTACGAATCGGGTGGACGCGAGACGATTTGCATCAGGTCCGAATCGAAACGCACGATCTCCGTCTGACTGTTAATTCGCACGTAAGTCGGGCGGGCGAATGGCGGTTCGCCTGCGGTTTCGCTCGGCTGGCCGATGGTCAACGTCGTCGTTTCGCCGCCGACTTCGATCTTTGCGGTGGTCGGTTTCTGCGTCGCATCCAGCCCGTACGCTTTCAGATCGTCCGTGGCGGCAATCGGCTGAAAACGCGGTTGCAGGTTCGAGAGTGCCGTGGCGAGTTGCGTCGCTTCGAGTTGGCGAACCGGCCAGTTACCCGGTTGCGTCCAGGTGCCGTCGGAGGCTTTCTGGAGAACGAGCGTGCCCGTCGTCGAGGTGAGTTCGATCTTCTGCACGCGGTCGAGTCGGACCGATTCCTTCAGTGTCTTCGCCGATTCGCTCGTGCCAACGGGTGCCGCCGCTGGCTTCCAGAGTGGGGCGATGGCGTCCCCCTTCCAGAGCCACATCCCAGCACCGGCCGCGAAAACCAACAGCAAAATCGTAGTGAGCCAGCGCATGGGTATCGTGTGGTTGAAGGTCGATTGATTAGGACTAGCGGACTTTACGAGTCATCAGAGCGATCAGCCCGAAGTAGACGCAGAGCAGCGGCAGGCCGAACAGCGTGCCCCAGCGAAAGACGAACGTTTCGCGTGGGGAAAGTTCGACTCGCGGGTACTGCCATTTCTCTTCGGCCGCCGCATCTTTGGGCAGGCGATCATCGCGCTTCAGTTGCCAGTTGATCGCATGTAAGAGCAACTTTTCTTCGCCCGGTTTCAGCTTCTCGCCGACGACCAACCCGCCGTGGCCGAGCGCGACGATGCGAACGCTCGATGCCGCGGGCCGTTCGGTTTCTTTCAGTGCTTTCGCGTAGTCGGAAGGATCGGTTGCAAGCGGAATCGCGAATGCGCCCCAGCCGCTCAGGCCGAGATTCGCTGCGAACTGCACGGCGGCTAGCTTCGGTTGCACCCACTCGGCGGGGATCGGCGTTTCGACCGCGATACCGACGGGGAATGGCCCGTGGCGCTCTTCGTCGCGGGTGCCCTTCTTCGGGTCGTCGAGTTTCGCGGGGTCGAATTTCGGCGTGTAATCGCGATCCGGGATCGGCTTGTCTTCGTTCCAACTCTCCTTGTTCGTCTGGGCAATCACGGCACCGAACGGGAGTTTCGCGGTAGCCAGCGAGTTTAGATACACGGGGCGGAAGCCGCTCTTTTTCACTTCGAGTTTTGCATTCACGGCACGTGCCGTAAGGCGGAACGCCTCGCCGACGGGGTTCGGCTTCTTGCCGTTCGGCGTTGCGATGTCGAAGCTCAACGGGGGCACATCGACGCTACCGCCGAACTGCTCGCCCGCCCGTTCGGCGGCGGCCTGCGCTTCTTGTTCGTAGATGATCGTCTGCGAACCGAACTCGATGCCGAAGCGGTTGAACACCGCTTCGAGTTCATCAGGTTCGGTATTCGGGCGGGCGGTTTCGCCTGCGGTCGCACCGAACAACGCGAACACCGGCTTCCCGGCCTTCACGAACTCTTGCACGACCGACGCCTGATCTTTGTTCAAATTGTAAAGCGATGGCGTAATCATGTCGCCATTCGCGAGGTCCATGATCGTGTATCGCGGCACGATGAGCAAATCGCAGTCGGCGGCGGCTTGGGCGAATTTCGCTTTCACATCGGTGCTGCGTCGCGCTTCGATCGCGCGTTCGTTCTTCATCACTTCCTGGTATTGCGGCCTCGCCGTCTGGAGTTGCTGCGTGATCGCCGCGATACTTTCCGCGTTATCCTTCTGAACATCTTCGAGAAACTTGATGAACGATGCGCGGTTCTCTTCGCTCTCGATGCGCTGCCGCGTGATGCGTCGCGAAATCGCGTCGGCTTCGGACAGCGAACCGGTGCGGACTTTGTCCGTCAGCTCTTTCGCGCGTTTCGCACTTGTCTGGAAGGTATCGAGCGTGCGTTCGAGGTAGAGGTAGCGGCGTTCGGCCTTGTCGAGTTCGAACTCTTCGTACGTGTCGGCGGCGGCGCTAGGCGGGCCGTTCGCCCACTTCTTCAGCACGATGTCCGTCACTTCGAAACCGTTGGCTTCGAGCGTCTTGCGTAAGCCACTCGCGGTGAACGATTCGCGTTCGGCCTTCGACGATAGATACGGGTGAATGACCGCCAGCCCGACCTTCGGCTTCTTTTCGCCGAGGCGAAGCACGCGGTCCGCAAACGGCCGTACGCCTTGCGGCAACAGCACGAGGTTCTTCGTTTCCGCCACCACTTTGCCATCGGCGAGAGTGATCGTGGGACGCGATGCGGTCTTGTCGAGCAAGTAAAACTCGCTGAAACTCAGCCGTTGGACTTTGCCATCCGAGTGGAAGACGATGCTGTTTTCCGGTGCGCTCTCGAT
>JANXNT010000174.1 GCA_025353985.1 Limnoglobus sp. | reverse complement strand
AACTTCTCTTTGAGACTTTCCGCACGTTCGAGATCGACATCGGCAACGGCGACGAGCTTGACGTATTTGCTTTCCGTAAGAGAGTTAATGTCGGAACGGGCCATCCCAGCGGCACCGAAACTCGCGTGGTACAGCGTTTCGCTCGGGGCCGCCCCGTTCGTGTATCGCACGCACGCAACGGCGGCCCCGAGTGAAACGCTGTACCACGCGAGTTTTGGTGCCGGCGGGATGGCCGGTTCCGATCTGAAAGCGATTTCGGAAAGCAAGCACGTCAAGCTCGTTGCCGTCGCGGATGTCGATCTCGAACGTGCGGAAAGCCTCAAAGAGAAGTTCCCCGACGTTAAAATCTATCAGGATTGGCGCGAGCTTCTCGACAAGGAAAAGCATCTGAATTCGGTGAACGTCTCGACGCCCGACCACATGCACGCATCGATCACCATGCGGGCGATCCAGCAGGGCCTGCACGTTTATACGCAGAAGCCACTCACGCAAACCGTGTACGAAGCGCGGCAACTTGCGAAGGCTGCCCACGACAAGAAAATCGTCAGCCAGATGGGGATTCAGATTCACTCGCACAGCGTCCATCGGACCGTTGTTGCGACGATACAGGCGGGTGCGATCGGCAAAGTGAAGGAAGTCCACAGTTGGAGCGGGAAGATGTGGGGCGACAAGAACCCGCGCCCCGACAAAAAGGACGCCACGCCTGCAAAACTCAACTGGAACGACTGGCTCGGCGTCGCTTCCGAACGCGATTTCATCAGCGGATATTACCACCCCGGCAACTGGCGGAAGCGTCTCGATTTCGGCACGGGAACCTTCGGCGACATGGGTTGCCACATTCTCGACCCGGTGTTTTCGTCGCTGGCGCTCACCGCGCCGACCTCGATTCGTTCGACGGGTGACGCACCGAACGCGGATAGTTGGGGCCTCGAAACCGCGGTGAAGTTCGTCTTTCCCGGCACGAAATTCACGACCGACACCGTCGCCCTCACCTGGACTAACGGCAACGCCCGCCCACCGGAAGCCGTGCAAAAACTTCTGGGTGCCATCAAGATCGTCGATCAGGGATCGATCTACATCGGCACCGAAGGCGTGATGTATTCGCCGTACATTGGGCCGCTCGTGTTGCTGCCCGAAGAGAAGTTCAAAGAGTTCAAGGGGCCAAGCCTGCCGAGCGAAAACCACTACATGCAGTTCGTCGAGGCGTGTCGCGGCAACGGCAAAACCTCGGCCCCGTTCGAGTACGCCGGGCCACTGACCGAGTCGGTGTTACTCGGCTGCCTCTCGACCCGTTTCCCGAACGAAACGCTCGACTGGAACGCCACTGACATGAAGATCACGAACATGGCGGCCGCGAACAAGTATGTCCGCCGCACCTACCGCAAAGGCTGGGAAGTCGACGGGTTGTAATCGTTGCGGAAGCACTACAAGACTTACGTTCTCCCACATCAAGGTCTTATCAGATGAAGCGATTTCTGTTGTTCGTGGCGATAGCGTTTATACCTGCCTGCCAGCAGAAAGCGCCGCCGGCTGCCGAAGTGCCACCTACTGCCAATATGCCAGCGGTAGCAGTGACGTTCCCCGAACTCGGCGAAGGTCAACTGCTGCAAGACGGCATTCGCGTTCACAAATTGACGATCCAACGCGGCCGCGTGCCGATGAAATTGTGGGTATATCTGCCGAAACCCACTGTGCCCGCAACGCCGGATGCAAAGTTACCCGTCGTGTTTATCGCACCGGCGGGCAGCCCGATGTTGATCGGGATGGACTTGACCGATGGGGACTCTGCCGAACATTTACCGTACGCAAAGCAAGGTTATGTGACGATATCGTACTCGCTCGATGGACATGTCGCCGAATCGAACCGGAATAACGATGCCGTGTTCATGGCAGGTGTGCAAGCCTATAAGGCATCGGGAGCCGGTCGCGAAAATGCCAGAACGGCTATCGATTTCGCTATGGCAAAATTGAAGATCGATCCGGATCGTGTGACAATCGCCGGTCACAGTTCGGCGGCCACACACTCGCTGATGGTCGCACGACTCGACCCCCGCATCAAGGCGTGCGTGTCGTACGCGCCGTGCCTCGATGTCGTCACTTGGTTGACGCCAAATCTGGCCATGCTCGAACAAGCGGTACCCGGTTTCCGAACTTACATTACAGGTACATCGCCCGTCGTGTTTCCAACCGAACCAAAATGCCCGACGTTCCTGTTTCATGCGAAGGATGATACAGTTTGTAAGTATTCGGAGACGGTCGGATACGTCGCAAAACTCGGTGCAACCAACCCGAATGTCAAGCTCCTTTCCTCGAATACCGGTGGCCACTCGCAAGCGATGCACACCACGGGCATACCCGCTGCAATCAAATGGCTCGACGGAGTATTCACGGAAAAGAAACCGAAGTGACAGCCGCGCGTCGTCGACGATTTCCCGGTCGGCGATACACTTTTCTTAATGAAATCACTCGAAGAACTTCAGGCGATTTACCGCCTCCCGTTACCCGAACTCATGCATCGCGCGGCGGAGGTTCACAAGGCCCACCGCGACTATTCCGATATTCAGCGGTGTGCGTTACTGAGCATTAAAACCGGCGGCTGCCCCGAAGACTGCACGTATTGCAGCCAAAGCGCCCACTACGATTCGCCCGTCACCCGCCAACCGTTGATGACCGTCGACGAAGTCCGCGACAAAGCACAAGCGGCGCGCGATGCGGGCGCGACGCGGTTCTGCATGGGGGCCGCGTGGCGTTCCCCCAAAGATGGCCCCGAATTCGACTCCGTCATCGAGATGGTCAAGAGCGTGCGGCACCTTGGGATGGAAGCCTGCGTGACACTCGGGATGCTCTCAGATAGTCAGGCGGAACGGCTCGCAGAGGCCGGGCTGACCGCGTACAACCACAACATCGACACGTCGCGGCGGTTCTATCCGAAGGTGATCACGACACGCACATTCGACGATCGCATCCGTACGATTCAGGCCGTCAGCCGGGCGGGAATCTCGGTGTGTAGCGGCGGCATCATCGGCATGGGCGAAACCGAAGAAGATCGCCTGATGATGCTCGCAGAGCTTTCCGTACTGGAAACGCAGCCCGAAAGCGTGCCGATTAACTGCCTGATGCCGAGCCAAGGTACGCCACTCCAAATGGCGGATGAGGTCGATTCGATCGAGATCGTACGCCTGATCGCGACCGCACGCATCACCTTCCCGAACGCCCGCGTGCGACTGAGTGCGGGCCGCGACCGGATGAACCGCGAGCTACAGATTCTGTGCTTCCTCGCGGGTGCGGATTCGATCTTCTTCGGTGAAAAACTCTTGACCGCGCCCAATCCCGCCGCCAGTGCGGATGCCGCACTGTTCCGTGCGATGGGTTTACCCGAACCGGCCGACTGTGCGACAACGACATGTCACTAACCGAACGTTGGACGCAAACGCTAAATGAGCTGCAAACACAGGGGCGTTTGCGTTCGCTGAAGTTGCCGAGTGGCATCGATTTCACGTCGAACGATTACCTCGGGTACGCTTCGCAGGTTCGCACGACCGAACCGCACCCGGAGCTTTCGCGTTCGGGAATCGCGTCG
>JANXNT010000156.1 GCA_025353985.1 Limnoglobus sp. | reverse complement strand
ACGGCCTCGTCGCTCGGTCGCGATCTCGCGCTCCAACTCGAAACGTCGACCGATATCGTGCTCATCCGCAAGGAAATCGATCTCGTTTCGCAGATGGTCGAGGCACTCACGCAGGGTCAAAGTCCGCCATTCGGTGGGCTGCACGATGTACGATTACTCGCGCGCCGTGCGGCGATCGGTACGGCACTCAGTGCCGAGCAACTCCTGGAAGTCGCCGACACGCTGATCTGCACCGGGGCGATCTATCGCTACCGGATGCGGCTCGACGAACGGCTCGATGGTTTGATTCAACTTCTCGCGGGAATCGAAGACCTCGGCGCGGTGGCGAAGACGATCTCCGGGTGCATCGATGGCCGCGCTCATGTGCTCGATATGGCGAGCCGCGAACTCGGTGCGGTGCGGCAAAAATTGCACCAACTCGACGAAAAAGTGAAGGCGGAAGTGCGGCGATTGTTGCGCGACCCCGAACTGCGGAAAATTCTCAGCTACCCGAACGCCACGGTCAACGGCGACCACTATGTGCTGCCGGTGTCGGTGAATCATCGGCATAAAATTCAGGGCGTCGTTCACCGCGTCAGCGGCACCGGCGAGACGGTGTTCATCGAACCGGCGTCGATTACCGCCCTCAGTGCCGAGCGGATGACGCTGAAAGCCGAGGAAGATCGCGAGGTGAAGCGGGTGCTTCGCCGATTGAGTGCGGAAGTCGGTCGCGTGTCCAAGCCGCTGATTTATTCGCTCGATGTGATTGCGAAACTCGACCTCGTTTGCGCGAAAGCCCGCTACAGTCGCGACTTCAACATGTACGCGCCGATCGTGAACGACGAAGGGAAATTGTGGCTACGGAATGCCCGTCACCCCTTGCTAGAGAGCTTGTTTCGCAACGCCAACCGCGAAGCTCCGCCGAGCGAATCCGATGCGGCGAGTGCGATTCGCAAAACCAAGTCGGTCGTGCCGATCGATGTCCGCCTCGGTGTCGGCTTCCAGATGCTGATCGTAACGGGGCCGAACACGGGTGGCAAAACGGTCACACTCAAGACGACCGGACTCCTCGCGTTGATGGCGCAAGCCGGTTTGCACGTGCCGGTAGGGGAGGGCAGTACCCTACCGATATTCGACAACATCCTCGCCGACATCGGCGACGAACAGAGCCTCGAACAATCGCTGAGCACGTTTAGTTCGCACATCACTCGCATTGCGAAAATCTTCGAACTCGCCAACGAACGCAGCCTCATCTTGCTCGACGAACTCGGTGCCGGCACCGACCCAACCGAAGGGGCCGCTCTCGGTCGCGCCATCCTCGATCAGATCGATTCGATCCGCTGTCGGGCGATCGTCACGACCCACCTCGGCGACCTCAAAACGTACGCCTTTCACAACGAGAACGCGGAGAACGGCGCGGTCGAATTCGACACGGAAACACTGCGACCGACGTACAAACTCTTGATCGGCCAGTACGGCATGAGCAACGCGATCATGATCGCGCGGCGACTGAAGTTGCCGAAGGAATTGATCAAGCGCGCACAGAAATACCTCCGCAAAAAGCGTGGCCGAACCGTCGAGATGGCACGCCTGCAAGAGTTGCGCGAAGAGGCGGAGAAGGCGCGAGTCGACGCCTTGGCCGCACAACACGAAGCGACATTGCAGAAGCAAGAATACGAACGCAAAACGCTGGAATTCGAGCGGGAAGCACAACTTCAGGCCGCGTTATTGGAGAAGCGCGAACGGCTTCAGGCGAACGCGGTCGTTCACGTGTCGCGGTTCGATGCGAAGGGCAAAGTCGTGCGCGTGGACGTGAAGAAACGCACGGTGTTGGTCAGCGTCGGACTCGGTCAGTGGGAAATTCCGTTCGACGAAATTACGCCGCTGGATTGTTGATGCGCTCGCGGATCAGCCACTCGGGCTTCACGCGATGCAGATAGCCAACGATGATCCCCGTGCCGATCGCCTCGACGAGAATCACGGGCAGATACAACCCGAAGATCACGACCGCCACCGACTCACCGCCTTCGATGCCAAACGAAACGACGAGCACATTCAACGCCACCGTCAGCAACCCCGCGAGGAACCCCGTTGCGGCACCGATGACGCCCACCCACTTCGCACGGCGACCATTTTTGGTGAGGATGCGATAGATCGCCGGGAACTGAAATCCGACCAGCACCGCAGGCAAACCCATCACCGTGCCGTTAATACCGAGTGTGGTCAGGCCACCATGTGCGAACAGCAATGCCTGAAACGCGAGTGCGATCGCGACGGCCACCACCGCACGCGGGCCAAGAATGACCCCCGCTAGCCCGTTCAAAAGTAAGTGAACGCTGCCCACGCCGACGCGAAAGTGGATCTGCGATGCGACAAATAGCGCGGCCGTTAGGAGGCCGAGGCGAGGAATCTCGCGTTCGTCGAGTTTGCGAAGTCCGAGTGAAACCATCGCCACGAGCGCGACCCAGCCGATGGCGATCCATTCGGAACGGAGCGCACCATCCGAGATGTGAACGGCGAACACACTTGCGATCATGTCGGCTGTTTTAGAATTTCCCGTTCGTGCGGGCATGTAGTGAGTCGCGTATTTGTTCGCAGCTCTTTCGGACAAGCGCAAGACTCCTCGACCCAGGGGTACGACGAGGAACGTCTAACCCTGGTCTGTCGGATTTAACCCCGTTGGGGTAAGAACTGGCTAGGCATTACCCTCAACGGGGTTCGATCGTTTAGCCCAGGGTTAGACGTCTTACGTCGTACCCCAGGGCGTACCTGCAAACAGCCCAACCTCTTGCTTGCGCTTTTTGAAGTTGCATAATTTTGACCCTCATCTTGCTTTGAAGTCTTTTCACGCACAAACACGTTGTTTAAGTGTGCCGTGTTGTTGAAGCGGGTTCGCACGGCACGTTGTGCCGCGTTGCTATCCTCTCGTTCCGCGAGAGGATAGCGACAAACCGAACGTTTGCGATTCTCAAGTGAGTTTGAACCAGCTCCGCATTTCGAGAATGGACAACATCGAATCGAGTATCAGGTTTCAAATTGCGCAACTTCAAAACTTGCGCTGCGGGCTGGCCGAGATCGGGCTTTCGCGATTCGCGTCTGTCGGTATATCTTGCGGTTCGATTCGAATTTTATCGTCTGGCAAAGGGGCATGGCTATGAGCGGGGAAACGAGTTCGCCTCCGAAGAAAAGCTTCGTGAAGGTTGTGATGGGTGGGTTCCTCGGGCTGTGCACGGGGGCCGTGGCGGTCTACTCGAATGCGATTTTCGACCGCGTCATCAAGCCAAGCAAGCCGGTCGCGAACTTTTCCGTGACGGCGGACGGCCTCGTTGTTACGTGCCATAATCTGGCAACGGGGCAATCGGGCTGGTGGGATTTCGGCGATGGTTCGCCGCTCGAACCGTTCGACCCGAACGTCGAAAAAGTCGCGCACACGTACCAGAAACCGGGTGCGTTCAAAGTGAATCTGATCGTCCGTAACTTCCTTCTCGACGACAACGAGCGGAACGTGACGGTCGATATGTCGCCCGCACCGAGCAGCCCGAATTTGTTGCCGCCGACGATTGTCGGCATGAAAATCGAACCGATCAAGCTCGACGCTCCCGCAACATATCGCATCAGCGGGGAGTTCCAAAACACCGATGAAGTCGTCTGGAAGTTCGGCGATAAATCCGAACACCTCGTCGCGCAGTCCGGCCCATTCGAGCGGTACATCACGTTGCCGACATCGGGTCAAAACGCAATCGTACTGACGGCATTATCGAAGTCGAAAGCCGTTCCACAGGTCGTCGTGCAAACGGTGAATGTGGCTGCTGCAAAGATGGGTTTCGACGCGATGCTCACCGTGACCGATTCGGTGACGAAGGTCGAGCGAGTCAATCGCACAGCGACCGTTGCCGCACCGCACCACGACCAGACCGGCCCGACGAAGGGCTTCAGCAAAACGCTTTCGACCGATGCGAATAGTACCATTGTCGAAGCCAAGTTCGACGCGAAAACGAACAAGCCGGTGAAGAACGTTAAAGTCGAAATTGCCAAAGATAAGAAGTCGGTGACGGTCTCGGGCGAGTGGTCGGTTTCCGCCGATAAACTCGCAGCGGCGGCGGGTGGTTCGGATGTTTCGATCCCGATCATGATCGGCGAAGAGCGTTCGACGGTGTTGGCACCCGTACGCAACACCGTTGGCGGTGGCATGAACGAACAGCAACAGTTGGCCGTGAAACTTCCACAGATGCCCGCAGGTGTTGGGGCGACGCGGAAGATCGAATTTGAACTTGGCATGACGCAGTCGAACGGCCAACGTACGCGCGTGGGTGGCGGTCCGTTAGACGCGAACGGCGTATGGGCAGGCAACGCGGACATTAGCGGGAAACCCTATCCCGTTCGTGCGACGGCGGGTGCCGACGGCATCGTCCGCGTTGTGTTCGGCCAGCAAGAGCCAGTCGCGGCATCGCCCCCGGGGCCGATCAAGTTGACGGCACCGCCGAAGCGATAATCTCGATATTCAAGCGATTTTCATCGGACGCGGAGGAGTCTCCGCGTCCGATTCGTTTTCCGCTACCGCGAAACGTATCATAACGTCAATTGGTTTTCCCGAGGTAACTTCGATGACTACTGGCACCGCGCAACCGCTGAAACCGCTCTCCTTGAAGAAAGACGGCGACGGCCTGCGCATCGAATGGAACGACGGTGCCACGACATTCGCACCGTTTCGGGCATTGCGGAAAAGCTGCCCGTGCGCGTCGTGTACCGAAGATGTCGGCAAGCCGATTGACCCGTTCCGCGTGTTGTCGGCACAAGAAGCCGCAGCCGGGGCACCGGTCCCCGTCGGCATGAAGCCCGTCGGCTTTTATGCGTACCAGATCACCTGGAACGATGGCCACGACACCGGAATTTACCCGATCGAACTGTTGCGTTCACTCGGCGAAAATGTTTCCCCCCGCTGATTCACCCGTTACAAGGTACCGCCATGCCCCCGCCAATGCCCGGCCAGAAACTCGAACTGCCCGGCGTGAAATACATCATCGCCGTGGCCAGCGGAAAGGGCGGCGTCGGCAAATCGACCGTCGCCGCCAACCTCGCACTCGCACTGCACATGCACGGCCAGCGTGTCGGCCTGATGGACGCCGACATTTACGGACCGAGCGTGCCGATGATGTTCGGCCTCGGCCTCGTCGATCAAACGAAGACGCCGTTCCCTATCGAGAAATTCGGCCTAAGCCTGATGAGTATGGGCTTCCTCGTCGATCCGAATCAGGCGATCATCTGGCGCGGGCCGAAGGTCGCACAAGCGGTCGGGTCTTTCCTCGGACAGATCAATTGGGGCGAACTCGATTTCCTCATTATCGACCTTCCACCCGGTACCGGCGACGCCCAACTGACACTCTCGCAAGCCGCACCGCTAACGGGGGCACTGATCGTCACACAACCGGCGGAAGTCAGCCTGATCGACGCGCGAAAGGGCGTGCGGATGTTCGAGGAAGTGCGCGTGCCGATCCTCGGCATCATTGAGAACATGAGTTACTTGGTCGCCACCGATGGTTCGAAGCATACGCCATTCGGTTCGGGTGGCGGCAAGAAATTGGCTAGCGAAATCGGCGTGCCATTCCTCGGGGAAATCCCGATCGATCAAATGGTGTCCACGTGCGGCGACAGCGGCGAGCCGATCGTGCGAAAGCACCCAGAACACGCGGTGTCGAAGGCCTACACCGAACTCGCAGCGACGATGTTACGCGAAGTGCCAAAACTGACTGCGGCTGGATTACCCGCAGTCGATCTGGGATGAACTAATCCTTGATGACGATTTCCCAACCGGCGGAACCGTTGGCGATCACCGTGGTTTCGTCGGGGGCGTTACCGACTCGCCATGTGAATGTCTTGCCGACGGTCACGTTGAGTGAAGTTTTGCCCGGCAGTTTGGTCGTGGTGCCATCGACGATCAGACTCACTTCGCGGTCCATATAGTTGTAAAAACCGATTTTCCACTGGCCATCGACGGCTCGTTTGCCATTCGATTCGACGGGCAGCATCGTGATTGCCGGTCGCGATTCACCCATTTCGGGGCGATACCGAGATGTGGAGATTCCACCCGTTGGCGCAACTGGTGCTACATCGGGCAACTGGATTTCCGGCAGCTTGATGTCGGGCAGTTTGATTTCAGGTTGCTCGATCTTGGGCAAATCGAACGATGGCAAATCGATCTTCGGCGTGGCCAGTTTCGGTTGCTCGATCTTCGGCAGATCGAACTTGGGCAGATCCGTTTTCGGAATCGTCTCGTCGGTTGCGGGGCGAGGTGGCGGCGCGAACGACTTTTCGAGCGGAATTTCCATTGGCGTGGCGAATGCCGCGGGTCGCACGGCTGGCTTTTCGGCTTCCGGCGCTTGCACGCTCGGCTTCTCCATGAGCTTCGGTGGCGCAGCGGGAGTCGATCGCGGTGCCATCGGCGTGACGGCGGCGGGCGGGCAGGCGTCCGGGACGATATACGAGTATGTGTTTGGGGGGCAGTAGTCGTACGAACCGACGGGGATGTAAGGCATCATCGGTGGAAGGAAGACGATTTCCGGTGACACGTATACCATTGGGGCGGGTGGGCAATAACGCGTCCGCCAACCGAACGCGGTCGCGCCGTCAGGCAACAAAACCAATCCCGCCGAGGCGAGCACACAAACCGAACGGGTCATGGGAAGACTCCTTTCACACCAAGTTGCAGATCATGTTTGCAGGTGTGCGGCACATTCTTTACCCTCACACCATAATCGTTGTACCCGATTCAGTCGAACCCTCAAGTGAGCAGCCCGAACAACAAATCGATATTCTGCGACAGCGTAATCGATACGAGCAGAATAAGGTACCAGGAATTTGTGCGATTCGAAAAAAACGTACGGAATGGCTCAACTCGATGTGCTGCTTACAGTCAGCCTGTCACGTTCGTCCCGAACACGTAGCCGCGGCCACGTAGTGTTTGGATCAGGCGTGGGCCGTGGACTTCGAGTTTGCGGCGGAGTTCCTTCACGTGAACTTCGAGCGTATTTGATACGCCATCGTAGCGTTCGTCCCAAACATGCTCGTAGATCCGCGTCCGGGTGAGGACATCGCCGGGGTAGCGCATGAAGAAGACGAGTAGCGCCTGTTCCTTTGCGGTCAGTTCGAGTTTCTTGCCCGCACGCTCGGTACGGTGGGTGGCGAGGTCGATTTGCACATCGGCGTGCGAAAGCAGCGTTCCCGTGCGGCCGTCTTGGCGGCGCGATAGGGAACGGACGCGGGCTAGCAGTTCCTCGAACGCGAACGGCTTGCACAAGTAATCGTCGGCACCGCCATCGAGGCCACGCACGCGGTCCGACACCGCATCGCGCGCCGTCAGAAACAACACTGGCGTACGGTTGCCGCCTTTGCGGTAGCGTTGCAAAATTGTCAAGCCATCGAGTTCGGGTAGCCACCAATCGAGCAACACGACATCCCACGTTTCCGTCGTCAAGCGATGCCATCCGGATAGGCCATCGGCGGCATGTTCGACGGTGAAGCCTTCTTCGCGCAGACCTCGCACCACGAAGTCCGCGATCTCGGTTTCATCTTCGACGACAAGCACGCGAACACTCATGGCGACACTTCCCACAAGACGAGCTTGTTCTTCTCTTGTTCCTCAAATTCCCACGGCTGGATCGGCTCCTCGGCCACGACTCTGCCCGTAAGTTGTGCCGCTTCGAGGTGACGCTGCGACGACAGCACCCAGCGAATACGCTTCTCGCGGATCGCCTGCGAAAGTTCCGTCGCTTCGATGAACGATGGCACGATGCGTCCGAGATCGAAGACGACATCGTTCGCCTGAAATACGGCCAGTCGCGTCGGTTCCTCGTCGGTCTTAGCTCGCACGAGATGCAGGAACTCGCGACGAGTCCGGAGCGCATCGGCAGCCGGATACGCGACACCGAACAGATACCACTGCCCGAAGAAAACGAGCGACACCGCGAGGCACAGGCCCGTGTTTTGCAGCTGGATTCGTTTGCGCAAAATGGCCGCGATTAGCAGCAACCCGAGCAGCCAGCCGAGCGCCAAACACCAGCGAGCGGGCAGGGGGGGAAGCGCGTTGTACGGCGATGGCAACACGTCGGCCGGGGGCAGTATCGCTAGCCCGATTGGTACGAACGCGATGCCGAGCATCACCCAGCCCACCGTACGCAATCGCGTGGCCCAGCGGTTGAGCAGATCGTGCGGCGCGAGCAGTAATTTCGCCACGAGCAGTGCCATCGCGGGTAACACCGGCAGGAGGTAATAGCTGCGCCGCGATGCCGCAAACGTAAAGAACAAAAAGATCGCCCAGAAGTAGGCTTGGGTCAAACGGTCGCCGCGTGTCGGCGTGGGCGATTTCATCAGCACCGCAGCGGGCAGAAACAACGACCACGGCGCAGCCAGCATGAAGATCACGCCGAGATACAAATACACCGGCCCCGTGTGGTTGTGCGGCACCACGAAGCGCCGCACGTTCTCGCGCCAGACCATCTGCAAGCCTTCGACCGACCCCGTCGACCACGACGAGATCACGAACGGCAGTGCGTACACCGCCACCGCGAGGGGGATTGCAAGGATCGACCAAAAGTTGAGCAGCCAGCGACTTTCGGTGTAAAGCGTACGCCAGAAGCCGCGTTCGCCGCGTTGCACGGTGGCCGTGTGTGCGGAGTACGTTGCCATGACCACGAGCGGAAGCGCGAAGCCGAGCAGGCCCTTGGTCAACGAGACGCACGCCATCCATAGCCAGAGTAACAGCACCCATGGCCCACCGCCACGCGGCGAAAAACGCTCGAACAACCAGACGGCGACCAGCACGCCCGTGACGGTTTCGATGTCTGCGGTGGCGCGACGCGAATAGAACGCGAAGCCAAAGCTCGTTGCCAGAATCGCACCGGCTAAAACTCCGGTACGCGCATCGTGCAGCCTACGCCCGAGACTCATGATGACGGCGATGCCCAACAGCCCAGCGAGTGCAGGTGGCAACCTTGCGGCGAATTCGTCGACACCGCCCGTACACTTCGCGGCAATTAAAATGAGCCAATACGAACCGACCGGCTTGTCGTAGTAGAGTTGCCCGTTGATCGTCGGGTGGAAATAATCGCCCGAGATTTGCATCTCCCGTGCGACCTCCGCCCAGCGAACTTCCTCCGAGACCACCGCACGATCCCCGAGCCGCGTCAGAAATAGTATTGCCGACGCAAGGAGGATCAGCCAGCGAAGTAGCGTTAGGTTCATGCAGTCAAATTTATTCAACGCAGATGAAGCGGCCATGAAGCGAGGATAAACAAACCGTTATCGTTTCGTCGCCTTGGCCCGTACCGTTTCCAGTTTCACCACGGCACCCTTCTGGCGTTTGCTTTCCTCGGCGGCTTCCATGAACGCGAACAACTCGATCGTTTCCTCGGCAGTGACGGGTGGAGTTCGGGTTTTGAAGAACTTGGCGATCTCAATCGCGGTCGCCTCGTAGCCCATGTATTTGTCGTTCAGCGGTACGATGCCTTTCACTGGGATGCCGTGCCCATAGATGCCCGCCGTCGAAACGCCTTTGGTGCCGAACACGGTGGCACTGTATTTCGGCGCACCCTTCCGAATGCCGCGATACGTGCCGATGCGATCGTCTTTCCAAACGCCCG
>JANXNT010000151.1 GCA_025353985.1 Limnoglobus sp. | reverse complement strand
GAATGAAGGTTTCGCGTCGTGTCTCGAAGTCTCGACTCCCTCGCTAGCGCGTCGGGCTAACAGTGCCCTTCGAGCAAACAATGCCCTTCGGGCAAACAATCCGATGCGTTTCGAACGCACTGAATGAATATGAACGATTACAGATAATTCACAAACGAGGTTCCCGATGATTACGCGATACGTGCTTCCGCTATTTGCGATCGTTGCGTTCGTGTTTGCCGCGAAGCAAATGACGAGCGCCCAACAGAAAACCGAACCGGCGGCCCCGCCGGTTGCGCCTGCGAAATCGCCGTTCGCGAAGCAACTGGCGGGCGCGGGGATCGTCGAACCGGATACCGAGAACATCATCATCGGGACGCACCTGCCAGGTGTCATCGAGCGGATCTACGTCAAAGTCGGCGACGCTGTGCGGCCCGGCCAAACGCTGTTTCGGCTCGACGATCGTCACCTGCGTGCCGAACTCGACGTGCGAAACGCGAACCTTGGCAGTACACTCGCGTCACTCGAACGCACCAACAACTTACCGCGTGCCGAAGAACTACCGCCGCTGCGTGCGAAAGTCGCCGAGGCGGAAGCGAACTTGCAAGACCAGAACAAAATGTATGATCGGCTCCGCAAGCTCAGCACGACGGTGATTTCGGAAGATGAACTGTCTCGCCGGGAAATGGGCGTCGAAGTCGCGAAAGCCCAACTTCTGAAGGCGAAAGCCGACATCGCGCTGCAAGAATCCGGCGCGTGGAAGTTCGACCGCGTGATTGCGGGTTCGGCCGTCAAGCAGATGCAAACGCTCGTCGAGCAGACGAAAATCGAACTGACGCGGCTTACCGTCAACGCCCCGCGACTGCTTTGGGACGATGCGAAAAGTGCCGAACCGACCGAGTTCAAAGTGTTGCAGATCAGTGTGCGACCCGGCGAATACGTCAGCACGTTACAAGGTCAATCGCTGATCGTGTTAGGTCACGTTGGCAAGCTGAATGTACGTGTGGACATCGACGAAAACGACATCGGCCGGTTCCGCCCAAACCTCAGCGGTTACGCACAACCGCGAGGAAATGCCACCGTAATGTTCCCGATCGAATTCGTCCGCGTCGAACCTTATGTGATCCCCAAAAAATCCCTTACGGGGGCCAGCACCGAGCGCGTCGATACCCGCGTCCTCCAGGTGATCTACCGCCTCGATCTGAAAGATCGCCCCCTCTTCGTCGGCCAGCAAATGGAAGTGTTTCTCAACACCGACGAACAGAAGTAACTGCAAAGTGAAGAAAGCCCACGGACGACCGTCCGTGGATCGAACTGCAAAATCCTCACCCACCCTCTTCGCGCCTTTGCGCCGTACAACAATTTTAACTGCGAACTGATTCCCTCACTCGGCATCCGCAATCATGCCCCGAAAATTGACTGGTTCCCGCGAAGTTCCGCAAGAGCTTGTTGCTACGGCGGCGGCGCTGCAACCGTGCCTCGAACATCTTGCAGCTTCTTCGGTGATTGCGTTCGATACGGAATTCGTTGGCGAAGAGACGTATCGCCCCGATTTGTGCCTCGTTCAGGTGGCCACGACCGAGCGAATGTACCTCATCGATCCGCTGTCCACCGGCCCGCTCGATGCGTTTTGGAACCTGCTTGCAGACCCGAAACGCACGTCGATTGTTCATGCGGGCCGCGAAGAAGTGCGGATGTGCCATCACGGGATCGGGCGGCCGCTCGGCAACATGTTCGACGTGCAAATCGCATCGGGGCTAGTCGGTTACACGTTCCCCATCGGCTATTCGAACCTCGTCAACGAACTACTGGGCGTCAGGCTGAACAAAGGCGAAACGCTGACCGATTGGCGACGACGCCCCTTAACCGCAGCACAGATTGAATACGCGTACGACGACGTTCGCTATCTGATACCGATGTGGCGAACGCTCCAGCAACGGCTGCAAAAGCTCGACCGCGAAGACTGGGCACACGAAGAATTTCAGACGTTTCTCGTACGCTCGATTTCCGACGACCCTGCCACCGAAAAATGGCGTAAGATCAAAGGCATCGGCGGCCTCGGGCGGCGTGGCCTCGCAGTCGCGCGGGAAGTCTATTTCTGGCGCGATGATCGCGCCGCACGCGGCAACCGGCCATCGCGGACGGTGTTACGCGATGAACTCGTTGCCGAGATCGCACGCAACGGGCCGAACAGCATCGACGAAGTGCAATCGTTTCGCGGCGTGGCCAAAGTCGATGCGCCGGGGATTTTCGAAGCGGTGCGACACGCGAAATCGCTGCCGATGCACGAGTGCCCGGAGGTGGAAGAACGCGAGTTCGACCCGCCGCACGTGGCACTGCTTTCGAGCTTGCTCGGCGTCGTTCTCGGCGAGTGGTGCGCGCGAAATTCGATAGCGGCGAATCAGGTGGCCACGACGCAAGACCTGAAGCGACTCGTCCGCGAACGACAGCCGGGTGTCAGTGCGGCCATCGATTCGAACCTGCGCACCGGCTGGCGTCAGCGAGTCGTTTTACCAGAATTACAAGCGTTCCTCGACGGACACCGATCGTTAACCGTCGAAAACCCCGCATCGGATCACCCGATTCGGGTCGTGGAAACCGCGCACACTTAATTTCACATGGATGAACAACGATGCCGAACTCCGCACTGAAAACCGAAGTGATGCGGTTGCTGCCGCGAGTGAAAACGCCCGCCCAGTACATGGGCGGAGAGTTGAACTCAATCATCAAAGACCACTCGCAAGTTCGCGGCACGCTCTGCATGTGCTTTCCCGATGCCTACACGATCGGCATGAGCCACCATGGGTTGCAGGTGCTGTATTCGATCATGAATAACGACCCGCAATGGGCCTGCGAACGTGCCTTTGCACCGTGGATGGACTTCGAAACGATCCTGCGGAAACGCCGGTTGCCGTTGTACAGTCTTGAGACATTTACACCGTTACACAAGTTCGACATCGTCGGTTTCAGCCTGCAATACGAGGTCTGTTACACCAACTTGTTGAACATGCTCGATCTCGGTGGCATTCCGCACTTCAGCGACGAACGCCTCGTTTCCGATCCGCTGATTATCGCGGGTGGCCCGGGTGCGCAGAACCCGGAATTGCTTGCGCCGTTCGTCGATCTTTTCATCATCGGCGATGGCGAAGAATCGTTGCCATGGGTGATGAACCGCTGGGTGGAACTCAAGGAACAAGCGATACGCGATGGAGACAACACGTACCGCCGCCGGTTGGAGATGCTCGCCGAAGTCGTTGGCCGTACCGTCTGGGCGTACGCACCGGTGTTTTACCAACACGAGTACCACGCCGACGGTACGATTGCCACAGTCAACCGCACCCGCAGCGATGTGCCACTCGAAATTCAGTCGTGTACGATCAGCCAGGATTTCGACGCGATTCCGCTTCCCACGAAGCCCGTTGTGCCATTCGTGCAAACGCCGCACGACCGCATCGCGATCGAGATCATGCGTGGCTGCCCGCACCAGTGCCGCTTCTGCCAATCGACCACGATCAAACGCCCGCTGCGGTTTCGATCGGTCGAAACCATCGTGCAAGCCGCACTCGAAAGTTACCGGAACACCGGCACGAACGAGATCAGTTTGCTCTCGCTTTCGACGAGCGATTATCCGCACTTCGAAGAACTCGTGAAGCGAATGCACCAAGTCTTTCGCCCGCTCGGCGTCAACGTTTCGTTGCCGAGTTTGCGGATTAACCATCAATTACGCACGCTGCCGAGCCTTTTCGAAGGCGTTCGCAAAGCCGGTCTGACGCTCGCACCGGAAGTGGCACGCGACGACATGCGCGAACAGATTCGCAAGAAGATCAAGAACGACGACCTGTACGTCGGCTGCCGCGAAGCGTTCAAAAACGGCTGGCAGAAGGTGAAATTGTACTTCCTGTGTGGGCTGCCGGGCGAACGCCCCACCGATCTCGATGGCATTATCGAGATGGCCGAGACGATCAGCCGCATCGGTAAGGAAGTGACGGGCAGTTACAAAGACGTCACGGCGAGCGTGTCGAATTTCGTGCCGAAACCGCACACGCCCTACCAGTGGAACGGGATGCAAGATCGCGAATATTTTCGCTGGGTGGGCCAGTATTTGCACGGTCAGAGCCGCATGAAGTCGGTGAAAGTGAAACAACACGACATCGAAACGAGCTTGCTCGAAGGCATCCTCACTCGCGGTGACAGGCGGGTGTCACCGGCACTGTACGAAGCGTGGAAACGCGGTGCGCGAATGGACGGCTGGAAAGAGTGTTTTAACGCGAAATTGTGGTGGGACACGTTCCGCGATCTGAACATCGACGTCGGCTTTTACAGCCAGCGAACCCGGCCGATCAGCGAGCGATTGCCATGGGATCACGTCAACGTCAAAAAGGGCCGCGCATATCTGGAGAAAGAGCAGGACCGCAGCATGATTCAGCTGAAAGTGATGGCCGAAGCCGTCAACGAAGGCCCCGGTTGCGGTGGGTGAAGCCCAAACTAACAACGCTCAACTCATAACTAAATACTATTGTTTGCAAAAGTAGTGGTTAGTTTCGAGTTGAGTGTTGAGAGTGAGTCAGTCGTACATCGGTCAAGTCCAGCCTATACAAAAGTTGGTTGTACTCGTAGCGTGGCGTTGCGGTTTTGTTGCCGGAAAATGTGTTCGTGTAAGTGCCTTCAAAGTAGATGAAACGGCCACCCGCTTCGTCGAGGAACGGGTGTTGCCGCGGGTTGTAGAACGTGTAGTTAGGGTGGGTCGCGATCCGAGTCGCCTTCGACCACGGCCCGACAATCGTGGAGGACTCCGCGTACCAGACTTCGCCGAGAACGGACGGTTTCCCGGTTGCATTCGACTCGACGCCAATCATCGTCCAACGCTTGCGGTAGGTGTTCCAGTTTATCGATGCCGTGTGAATCGTTACCGGTTTCCCCGTCTCCGCATCGACGAGTTGTTGCGAACTCGGAGGGCGATCTTTCTGCCACGCGAACTGCTTCGTAATCGGGTCGAGAGCATATGCCTCGTAAGCGTTTGGATCGCGGATACTGTCCCAGTTGGCCTTCACTCGCGTGTGGCAGAACGGGCTGGCGAAGTACCAATAATCACCGTCCCGGACGGCGTTGCCGCGTGGGAACTTCCACGTGTTCGAGGCTTCGAGTGAGACGATGACACGGAACACACTGAGATCGTCGTCGAACGCGACGAGGCCATGTTCGGCCTGTTCCGCAAGGTTTTTCCGCCGGGTGAAGTGCGAAACGAGTCGCTCGTGGCCCTCGTTGTCGGTGACGGTTAACAGCCCGAACAACCAGACGGGGCCGGGTGCTTTCAACGGCACCATCGCCCGCACGCGATCCGGAAACTTCAAATCGGCGAAGTAATCGTAGGCGATGCCGTCTTCGAGATTATGCTTCAAAGTGGAAGTCGCGGCACTCGTTTGAAACTGCCCGAGCGGGTAATGCGGTAAGTTGGTGTCGCCCCACAGCCAGAATAATTTGCCTTGGTATGGCACAACTTGCACCGAATCTTGCCCAATCACGCCTGCGTTTAATGCGCTCCGTTTCGGTGTAATTCCGAGTAACTCGCGATGGCCATCGATTCCTTGTCCTGTCAACCGGCACACGCGCGACGCGATGTTCGTGCGATCGATCATCACGCGCAGACTTTGGCCGGGCAGGGTGTGTGCTTTGATGCCATGGAAACCGAAGCCATCTTTGGCATACTCGTAACCGGGCGACGCGATTGCAAAGTACACGTCGCGGTCCATCAAACCCGGTTCGTGAAACGCCACCCAGCCACTGCTATCGGTGAAGAAACAAATGTCGCTGACTGTGCGCAGTTCCACGAGCGGAACGCCACGGCCCGTCGCACGGTCGATCATCTGTATGCCGAAGTACGGCTTCGCAACCGGAGTTGGCACGGTTGCAGCCAGAACGCAAATCGCGGATAGCCAGCCGAGCATCGGTCACTTGTTTTCGAAAAGGACATCCATCGGCTTGCCGGTGTTAATTCGCGAGGGGCGATTCGTCGCGTCCACAATCTCGGAGTCGGGGTCGATGCCAAGCGTGCGGTAGATCGTTGCACCGAGGTCGAACGGCGAATACGGATCGGTCACGGGGAACGAGCCGGTTTTGTCCGATCTGCCAATCACCCGCCCGCCACAGACACCCGCACCGGTGAACAAACCGGAGTAGACGCCCGCCCAGTGATCGCGGCCCGGAGTCTTTTCGCCGGGTAAGAACGACACCTTCGGCGTGCGACCAAACTCGCCCGTTGCAACGACGAGCGTATCTTGCAGAAGCCCATCAGATTCCAGATCGTCGATGAGTGCGGCGAGTGCCCGATCGAGCCAGGGCAATAATTGGGTCTTCAGTTTCCCCCAGTTATCCGTGTGCGTGTCCCACGTTTGCACGGTGCCCATGTTCGCCTGAATGATTGGCACGCCCGCTTGAACGAGACGCCGCGCGAGCAACAGCGATTGGCCAAATAGATTTCGCCCGTAGCGATCCCGCGTCGCAACCGCTTCGCGATCGAGTCGAAACGCCCCCGACACACGGCCAGAAGTAAGAAGCTCGAAGGCGCGTTCCTGATGGCCGCGAAATGCCGGGTCGCCGACCGGTGCCGTCGCGAGTTGTTCGAGTAAGCTGCGCCGTTTGTTGATCCGCTCGGAGTCGGTACCCATTGCAGGCGTGAACGCGTCCATCTTGAACGCATCCGAATTCGGATCCTGCGTCACGAGCATCGGGTCGTGGCTCGCTTTCAGAAATCCCGCGTGTTGGCCGGGCCACACGAGCGGGCCTTCAATCAACGCGCGAGGCAGCGTCACGCCGTTGGGGATGCCATCGTTCCGTGGCCGCAGGTAGTTCAACCCGGCCGCGTAGCACGGCCAGTTGCTCCGCGAGAGATTATTATCGAGGTCCGAACCGCGTTGGTTCGGCATTGTGGCACCCGTCAACAGGCGGTGCGTGCCGGGAAGGTGGCTATTTTCGCGGTGCGACATCGTGCGAACGAGAGCCCATTTATTCATCCGCTCCGCCAACATCGGCAGGTGTTCGCAGACTTGCACGCCGGGTAGCCGCGTGGAAATCGGCTGGAATTCACCGCGCACTTCGGTCGGCGCGTCCATCTTCATATCGAGCGTATCGAGGTGGCTCATCCCGCCCGTGAGGTTGACGAGAATGACCGATTTACCCTTCGTGGGAAGCTTCGCTGCAGCTTGGTTGGCAAACAGCGTCGGCAGCGTCAGCCCAGCGGCGGAGCAGGCACCGACCTGTAAAAACCCACGGCGGTTGTGGAGTGATGGCATCGTATCTCTCACACGGAAAATAGGAGGAGCGTGACACTCCCGTTCAGGCAGTACTTTCAATATAGATCGAAATGCACGCAGAAGCCAGCGTGATTCTACTTCGCCCGGCACTGCCCGAGTGCCATCATCATGTAGCCGGTGACCAAGCTCGGGTCGCCTTCCATCCAGCGATCCGTTTCGTTCGTCCAGCTACCATCGGGCTTCTGGCGCTTGATCGCGGCATCCGTTAGGTCCGCACGCCAATCGTGTTTCACGCCGTACGCGTCTTCGAATGTATCGTCGCCGAGTGCGGTCATCGTTTTGGCAAATGTCACATAGTAGTAGTACAACCCACGGCTCGCGAGTTGTGGCGGCATACCGGGGTTCGCATCGAGCGTGTAGTTCTTCTTCACCCAGCCGATCGCGGCCTTCATGCGTGGGTCGTCTTTGGTGATGCCGCAATAAATCATGCTCTTGATGCCCGCGTATGTCATGCTGCCGTACCCGGTGAGCGGGGCTTTGGGGTCGTCGCTCGTCTTGGTCGAACCGCCACCCGCGGGCGAGTAAATGAAGCTGCCATCGTTGATTTTGTCCGCCCACGGTTGATCGTTGAACTCGCCCTTGAGATTCTGGCAACGGCTGAGAAACACGATCGCGCGTTTCATCGCGGGGTCGCTCGCGGGTGTGCCGGCGGCCTTGAGTGCTTCCAAAAAGAACGCGGTGTTCGATAGATCCGGCCGCGATTTGCTGTCGTACCCGGCTCCGCCGAAGAAGTCGTCTTTCTCGCTTTTGCCTTCGCCATCGTCCCACTGGAGTTTCTTGAGAAACTCCGCAGCCGAGCCGACGACCGCTTTGTATTTGTCGTCCCGCTTCGCAGCGGCCAGTGCCATCACGTTGATGCTCGTGACATAATTGTGCAAGTTCACTTTGGCATCCGGCCCCGCGATGTGCCCCGCCTTCGCGTTCACCAGGCTCTCGATGAACTTCAATCCTTTCGTGGCGGGTTCGTCGTCGGGAGACACGCCGCACTGGAGCAACCCCGTAACGACAACGCCCGTGATGCCGAGTTTGCCCGGCGACTGCCCCCAACTGCCATCGGCATTCTGCGTCGACTTCAAATACGCGATCGCCTTGTCGATAGTCGCTTGCTGCGCTTCCTTCGTCGGCTTCGCATCTTCCGCACGAACCCCCGCTATCAAAGCAAACAATGCAAGGCTTCCGATTGCGATTCTCGACATGACGGTAATCTCTTGAGGCTGCAGTGCTGATCATTCTAACGAAATGTGCTGGTGCAAAACGAATGCCGTGATGAAGCGTTAAAAATGAGTTCGGACACGATTAGCAGGATTTAACAGGATTCGAAAGAGACCGAGTTGGTTTTTGTCTTCAGAAAATCCTGTGAATCGAGTAAATCCTGTCAAAGTATGGTCAATATCTGTCCGCCGCTGAGTAACTTGCGATCAGCTCATTCGAAATCGCCGTAATACTCGTACCTCGGGCGAAAGTGGTGCCGGATCGCCCGTTGTGGAACGTGGCGAGTAAACCCGCAGCAATTTCACATCTCCCTTCACCGCTTGCTCCTAGAATACCCTCATGGAGCACTCTGCGATACGCACCGTTGATTTGACACGCATTTACCAAAAGCCACGCAAAAGCTGGTTTCGGCGTAAAGCCGATACGGGGCCGAAAGTGTTTACCGCACTCGGTGGCGTTAGCCTCGAAGTGCAACCGGGCGAACTCTTCGGGTTGCTCGGCCCCAATGGTGCGGGCAAGACAACACTGATTAAGATTCTAACGACGTTACTCGCGCCATCCGAAGGCACCGCGTTCGTCGATGGTCTCGATGTCGTGACGCATGCGGACACGATTCGCCCGCGAATTAACATGGTGTCTGGCGGGGAATCGAGCGGGTATGGCATTCTGAACGTGCAGGAAAATCTCTGGCTGTTTAGCCGCATTTACGGCGTGCCAAACGAGCTAATCAAACAACGCATCGACCGGATGCTCAGTGTCGTTGGCCTGACCGACAAAAAGAATTCGAAGGTCAGCCACCTTTCCACGGGGCAACGCCAGAAGATGA
>JANXNT010000149.1 GCA_025353985.1 Limnoglobus sp. | reverse complement strand
CCGGCGCTCGAAATCCGCTTGCGTGCGGTCAACGACCTGCTCACGTCGTTCGAATATGTCGGCGAATCGCTCGGCAAAGGCGATGAAATCAAACAGGCGGCTGCACTCGTAAAAGCGTTCGCAGGGCCAAAAGGCGTTGAGGGTGTCGACATCAAACGCCCGTTCGGCTTTTACGGAATCGTCACTCCGAACGTCGTCGATAGTCCGCTCGTGCTCATGATCCCCATCGCCGACAACGACGCATTCGTGAACCTGCTATCGGGGCGGCTCATGCTAAGCCCAGAGAAAGGCGACGACGGCATTTACTCGCTCGACGTGCCGAACTTCAACCCAAAAGTGTACTTCACGTTCGCCAACAAATACGTCTACGCGACGGTCCTCAACAAGAAGTCGATCGACCCAAAGACGCTCATCGACCCGAAAACATTCTTCGCCAACGACGATGGCTCGGTCATGTCGATCACGATTCACAATGATCGCATCCCCGAAGCCGTTCGCAAACCGATACTCGGGCAGATCGAACAGCAGTTGGCCGCCGAGAAAAAGAAGGTGGTCGACAAAGATACGCCCTTCCAGCGTAAGTCGAAAGACGTCGTACTCGATGGCGTGATGAGCGCGATGGTTTCGCTATTCACCGACAGTAACACCGCAACGCTGCGGTTCGATGTGGCACCGATGACGGACGACATTTCAATCGATTTCACCCTCGTGCCAAAGGATGGTTCTGCACTAAAACAATCGCTGATTTCCGCCGCAAAACGCACATCGATCGCAACAATCGCCGGCAAGGTCGAGAACCCGCTGATGTCCGGTGCAGTCAACTTGAGTGTGCCCGAAAGTATGCGGAAACCGGTCGATGACCTCATCGATCTCTTCGTCAAGGAAGCCATCGAGAAAGCAAAAGACGGCGAGAAAACCGCCGTCGAGAAAGGGCTGAATGCTTTCGTGCCAACGTTGAAGTCCGGTAACATCCAACTGGGTGCCGCACTTTCGGGCACAGTGGGAAAGATGGAACTGCTGACGGCTCTCAAAGTCGCCGAGGGCAAGCTCATCGAGAAGACGGTAAAGGAACTCGTAAAGTTGATTCCGGAAGACAAAGGCAAGTTCGAATTCGACCTCGAAAAGATCGGCGAAGCAAATCTGCACAGTGGCACATCGGACGACGCAGACTCAAAACGCAACTTCGGTACGAACACATTCTGGCTGACGACTGCCGATGAATTACTCGTAATGGGGATCGAATCCAAGCCGAAATCGACGAAACGCATCGCCACCGCAACGGCTACTACTTCGGATATTTTGAGCTTGAAGATTGGCTTTGCCAGTCTGATGCCGCTTGCGGAGAAGACGATCAAACCCGAATCGATCAAAGAAATGCTCAAGGAAGCGTTCGGCGACGAGTCGCCTAACGGAAAAGATACTCTTGCCGTGGATGTCAAAGGTGGAGAAACGCTGAACGTGAAGGCCACATTGAAGGGCAAGGCGTTACGCTTCATCACGCTCATCAACGACAAAAAGAAAGAATCCTAACCACCCAAGCCCAGGGTTCGACGCTTCGTCGCACCCTGGATATAGTGCTTACACCTTCACCATTTCCACCGCACCATGGTTGTTTCCGCTCTTGAACGCGGCTTCGATGAACGCCACGATTTCCACTGACACCGCGATGTCAATCGGTGGCTTGCCCGTAGTGAATGTCTCGACGACTTTCTTAAGCAATTCGCGATAAATCACGCCGGTACCGACCGCGACGGCGGTCGGCCCTTTCTCCGCGAATGCCGTGAACCCGAAGCTACTTCCGCCCGTGCGATTGCCTCGAACCGACGCGATACGGCCATCGTTCCAGGTTCCCGTTGCGACATCGGTATTCTTTTCGTGCGTACACGTCACGCGCATGCAACCCGGCCCCATGAGCGTGTAAAGAATCTCGACCGCGTGGATGCCATAGTGGAACAAACCGGGGTTGCGTTCGTGTTCGGAAGCGGGGCCGTACGTCGTGCAACCGAGGATTTTACCGTGCTTCGCATCGGCCACGTATGCCGTTACTTCCGTTGCATACCGCAGTGCGGACGAACTGAACAATGGCACCTTTTTCTTGTCGGCGAGATCGACGATTTTCTTCGCATCGCTCAGCGAACACGCGAACGGCTTATCGATGAAACACGGGATACCCGCTTCGAGAAACGGCTTCGCACGCTCCCAGTGGACCGAACCATCGACGGCTTCAATCAGCATCGCATCGACTTTGCCGATCATCGCTTCGGGCTTGTCCACAAGCGTGACGTCGTACTTTTTCATCTGATCGGTGTAACCCGCAATCCGCTCCGGCGATAGCTTCGATTCGCCCGCACACCCGATGACGACCTTCGCTCCTTCGACCCACTGCTCCGTCGGAATGTCGATGTGGTTGAGTCGCTTGGTGAACTCGACACAGTGCGACGTGTCGAAATCCAAGATGCCGATTCGGATCATCGGAAGTCTCCTAAAGGTTACTCTTTTCGTAGCGCAGTCAAGATCGGGATTCGCGCGACGCTGTTCGTGGCCAGCAGCACGGTGACGATCCCAACGATCAACACGGAGCCAATCATGACCGATATTCCGACCAAAGGCAACTGCCCACCAAGTGCAACGTGCGGTGCGACCGAAATAGCGGCCGAAATGAGGCCGAGCAAAATACCCGCCGCAAGCAAGACGAGGTTCTCGCCGAGCACGAGAATTTTGAGCGACCGCGTCGTGTAGCCGAAGGCACGCAGGAGTGCGAGTTCGCCGAGGCGTTCCCACACGCCACGCAAGATGACGATGGCCAGCCCAAGGATGCCGAGGAGCAACCCGAGCGCGCCGAGCAATTGAAACGTTGTGAGGTATGTACCCACGACGGCCTGAAACGCGGAGACCCGTTCGCGCGTGCTGGTGGCCGCGAAACCGTTGACCCGCAAGCCGCGATTCAGCAAATTCGCGACCGCTTTCTCATCCTCTGCCGCGGTTTCGATCAATAGAACGCGGAAGCCTTCTTCGCGCGGGAACAGCTGTCGGAAGGAATCGTCAGCCATGATGAGTTCGCTTTGAAACGCACTGTCTTGCAGCGTTCCAACGATGCGACACTTCACCGTTCGGCCCGCTTCATCAGTGGTTACCACGGTGCCACCGACGGAGGTTTTCAGCATCCACATCACGGTGTTCTGTTCGCCGAACACGGGAATTGCACCATCTTCACGCTGTTTTTTCAGCAATAACCACGGGTTTATTTTTTCTTCGGCTGTCACCGCTTCGGTTTGTGCGAACTGGAAACCACCGCGTTCGATCAGCGTATCGGGCACACCGAGCAATCGCGGCTTGCCCGCTTGATAGAGGTTCAAACAACTCGCATCGTCGCCGACCCGTAGGTGCAACGGGACCGCGTTTGCAATCTTCGCCAGCGTCGCCTCGGCTTGTTTGAGCCGCGAATCCACGCTCGGCCCCGATGGGTTTGCCGCCACTTGCTCTTGATAGTTACGCTGAAGTTCATCGAGGATTTCGTCCCGCCCCGCTTTACTTGTGAGCGGTTGGAAAAGTGGGATATCGACCTCGCCCACAAGGTTAAAACCGCCACTGCCACCGTTCTTGTTCGCGAAATCGCGGTCGGGCTTACGGCGAAAACTTTCGACGGCGACGAGCAAAAATGTTGCCGAGCCGATGAGGAACACCGTGAGCAAACTGCGGCCCGAAAAGCGACTGGCGTTTCGCGGCCCAAGCGCGAGCAGGCCCAGTGTTCCGGTCGATTGCGGGAACGAGCGATGCGGGCTTTTCAGCAGCCGGTGAATGATCGCTAAACCCGCGAGGAAGATCATGCCACCGCCGCCGAAGAAGCTCATCGCACGGAAATCGGGATTCGAAATCGTCGTACCGGCTGACAGCAGGATGACACCGAGAACGAACGCGACAACTGCTAACCACGCATACCGTCGGCGATGGTCGCGTTCGAGACGAAAGTCTACGGGTTCGTTCGTTTCTCCGCGTAAAAGCGCGGGCGGCGTGATCTTCACCAAACCGCGTATCGCCAACCCGATTGCAATCAGCGACATGAGTATCGTGAGTGACACCCCGATGACAGCACTCGTGATCGTCGCGTATGGCGTCAAGTAATTCTTGACGGTGGAATCGGGCCAAAGATCGATGAGAATGCTTACGAGCCAGCGTGAATACGCCACGGCAACGAGTATGCCGAGAATCGCGCCGATGATAGACAAGCATAGTCCCTCGAACAGGAACATGCGGCGGATTGTTTTCTGCGGATAACCGGCCGCGAGCAGACTGCCGATTTCCTTTGCACGGCGCTCGATGTTGAGGCGGAACATCAGGCCAACGAGGATGAGCGCGGAGACGATCAAGAACAGACTGAACCCAAGAAAGAGGCCACCGAAATCGGTACCCCCGCGACTGGCAACGAGCAGACGTTCGCGGGTCGGGTCGAACTGCAAACCGAGTTTCGCGGGCGATAAATGTTTCCGCATCGCAGCCCTCACTGTCAGTGCGGTGTCATCGGGTGAAGTGCCATTAGCGGGCGCGATGCGAATCGAAGTCACAGTACCGAAACGGCTACGAAACAAGCGTTCGCCGGCGGTTTGCGTGATGTACGCCTTCGGTGTCGTTTTGTGTTTGTTCCAGTAACGATCGTTCGCATCACCGGTTTTGATTCGCGTCGAATCGTACGGGAACGGCGGCTTCCATTCGCCCATTCGCAACTTATCTGTGATGCCTGGGAATGGCGGCGTCAGGTCTGGATCGCGTGCGGCATCGGTCATCGGTACTCGTCCCACGAGGCGAAACGTTGCCGTCGTTTCTACAGCACCGGCTTCGATTTCCGGCTGGAAGAAACTCAGCGTAATCGTGCTCCCAATCGTCGTCGATTTCAGCGGCGATTCGTCCCAGTCGGCTAACACGATCTCATCGTCTTTTAGTTCCGTTATGCCACTCGGTAGAAATGGCCCAAGTGGCGTGGCGGCCGCGGCATTGAGTGCGGCAACGATCGAATACGGGATCGTTTTCTTGCCATCGCCGATGCCGTTGGCGAGGTAAACGGTCGTTCGCTCGAATGGTAATTTCAGTTCGGTTGCGGTCTTCTCGGCCGCTTCGACGGCGGCAGAATCGAGGATGAGTTGGTCGGCTTCGATGCTGACGTACGCGTTGCGAAGTTTCGGCACCTTGACGCGGATGCCGAGATCTTCGAGTGACAGCGTGGTGTCAAAATCGCGATTGAGTTCTTCGGTCGTTGCTTTCGCCGCGAAGATCGCGTTGATTTTGCCCTTCTGTTTCAGTGTTTCTTGCAGAAACGAAAGTGGCACGTAGACGTTCAGTGGCACCGACGGGTTCGGTAAAAGTGAAAATGCATTCGCGTGATGCGCCGTGGGCAAAATCTGCGATACCGTAATCGGCAACGTCGTTGAGACATCGCCTACACCGCGTCGCCCGAGTATCGACGACCGTGGCACGCTCGAAAATTGCTGCACCGAAAGTCGCAACTTGTCACCAATTTTCGCTTGCAATCGCATTGCGACTTCATCAGAAACCACGGCCAGTGGTTCGCCGTCCTTCCAACTTTTGGGGATGTCGATACCGAAAAATGACAGCCCACTGTCATTGATGCCGATGACGGTGATTCGCGGTAACTGTATCGCATCCAGTGTACTAGTTGTCGTCAGCGAGCCTTGGAGCATCAGTGCGGGAATCGCTTGGCCAGGTAGCCGCGATGCCGTCTCTTCGCGAATTAACTTCGCGCCCGTCAAGCTCGCATCGATGCCGTTGAGTTGCTTTTCTGCCTTCGCTCGTAGGCTTCCGCGTAAAGAGTCGCCGACAAATAACGCACCCGCAAGTACGGCCGTGCCTATGGCGACGCCGAGCATTACGGCCAGGTTGCCACGCCAGTGGTACGCCAAACTACGGAGCGGAAGCGAACGGAGTGTCAGCATGGATGGGTACCGTGTAAAGCGCTGCTACAAAAATTCTTAATTGGATGTCAAGCGTCCTTCGGCCATCTCGAATCGTTTCGGGAAGGTTCGTGCGAGTTCGGCACTGTGCGTGACGACGATCAGTATCGTGTTGTGTTGGCGGTGCATTTCGAAGAGTAACTCGCCGATCGCCTGTGCATTTTTGTGGTCGAGGTTCCCCGTCGGTTCGTCGGCTAACAGCAGCGGCGGCTTCTGGACAAG
>JANXNT010000315.1 GCA_025353985.1 Limnoglobus sp. | reverse complement strand
CTCGTCGGTCGTAAGGTCTGGTTGGAACGGAGGGTACTGGCGTATACGTTATAAGAAGCACCTGGAGAGACTCGAATGGACGACGCGACGAATCTGCCCGAACGCCTCGATGTCGTGGCGGTGGCACCCCACCCGGACGATCTGGAAATCCTCTGCGGGGGCACGCTGGCGAAACTTGTGAAGCAAGGCTACCGCGTTGGGATTTTCGACCTGACGTGCGGCGAGCCGACGCCACGCGGAAGCCTCGAGATTCGCAAACAGGAAGCCGAACTCGCGCGGCAAATCCTTGGCGTGCAGGTGCGAATCAACATCGATCTCCCGAACCGCATTCTGATGGACGGCCCCGAAGCCCGTTACGCGCTCGCCACGGCCTTCCGCAAGTATCGCCCGCAAGTCGTGATTGCCGCCTTCGGCCGAACGCCCGCCGGTTCGCCGGACCATTACCAGGGCGGGCTGATTGCTGAGGCGGCACGATTCCACTCGCAACTGACGAAATGGGACGAGCGATTCGACGATACCTCGCCGTATCGCGTGCCGCACCTGGTTTACGCTCCGTTCCCGTCCGATGCCGAAAACCGCTTGTGGAACAGCACATTCGTCATCGATATTTCGGAAACCATCGAGCAAAAGCTCGAAGCGGTGAAGGCGTATCAGTCGCAGTTCGACGGCAACCGCTTCGAGAAAGTCCGTCATTATCTCACCTCCGCGAACGGCTACATGGGCGGGCGTTGCGGCTTCCTCTACGGCGAGCAATTCGCACTGCCAACCCCCGTCGGCGGCGACGATTTGTTCAAGCTCGTACTCGGCGGAAAAGGCTCCTTCGCCCCCGTGCAACTGCCCGGCAGGGATCATCTGCCAATGAGCTGAAAGCTATCAGCTGTCAGCGATCAGCTTTCAGCCAATCCGGTTCTGGCTCATTGCTGACCGCTGATAGCTCTTTCTGGTTCTGGCTGACCGCTGATCGCTGATTGCTTTTTCCGGTTCTGGCTGACCGCTGATCGCTGAAAGCTCTCTCAACGAGGCAAAGAATCCGTGCCCACTTCACACCTGATTGCCGACCGCACGAAACAGATTGAAGTTTCGGGGATTCGTAAGGTCTTCGAACTCGGGCGCTCGTTGAAAGATCCGATCAACCTGAGTATCGGCCAGCCACACTTTCCGGTGCCGGATTCGATCAAGAATGCGGCAAAAGACGCGATCGATCGCAACCTAAATGGCTACACCGTTACGCAGGGTGTGTCGGAACTGCGCGAGCGGATTCTTGCCGATTTGAAACTGCGTTATGGCCATGCGGATCGCGATGTGATTATCACGAGTGGCACGAGCGGCGGGTTGCTGTTGGCGATGATGGCGGTCGTCAACCCCGGCGATGAAGTCATTATCCCCGACCCGTACTTCGTGAGTTATCCGCACCTCGTCACGCTCGTCGGAGGTAAATCGGTCTACGTCGATACCTACCCCGATTTCACGATCGACCCGGATCGAATCGAAGCGGCGATCACCCCGAAAACGAAGGTGATTCTCGTCTGTTCGCCCGCGAACCCGACAGGTGCTACGGTATCGCCGGAAGTGCAAATGGCACTCGCGGCGATTGCGGACAAGCACGGCGTGCTGTTGCTCAGCGACGAGATTTATCGTGCGTTCCACTACGACGAAACCCCACAAAGCCCCACGAGTTACAGCGAAAACGTGCTCGTAATCGAAGGTTACGGCAAAACCTACGGCATGACCGGCTGGCGGCTCGGCTTCGCGCACGGCCCAAAAGCAATCGTCGACGAAATGATGAAACTTCAGCAATTCACGTTTGTTTGTGCGCCGAGTATCGTCCAATATGCAGGGATCGTGGCGATGGATTTCGACGTCACCGGCATCGTTGCGGACTACAAACAGAAACGCGACCGGATCTGTGCCGGCCTTCGCGACCGCTTCGAGTTCAACTCCCCCGGCGGAGCGTTTTACTTGTTCCCGAAAGCACCGTGGGGCACCGGCACCGAGTTCGTCACGGAGGCAGTGAAGAACTCGCTACTCATCATTCCCGGTGGCGTATTCAGCAAGCGCGATAGCCACTTTCGCATCAGCTACGCCGCGAAAGACGAAACGCTGGATCGCGGGATCGAAGTGCTGAATCGCCTGGCAGAGCAGAAGTGATCTATCGTGCCAGCCCGCAGCGCAAGCAAGGGAAACCCACGAAATGCACGCCATCGCAGAGAACGATGACATCGTTCGT
>JANXNT010000090.1 GCA_025353985.1 Limnoglobus sp. | reverse complement strand
GCATCTTGCCAGTCGTCGACGCATGCGAGCCGAGCAGAACTGCGCCGTTGGGCTGAACATCTGCCTTGAACGACGACAGCGTACCGTCGGCGTTCAGATCGCCGATTGCGGCGCGTGCTCCGCCCCGGAAATTCGCATCGTCGATACCGAAGAAACTCGCCAATCGGCTGAAGCCTTTCCCAGAATAGACATCGACGCGCGGCCCGCCGCCTTCGTCGGGCGTGATCGCAAGGTCAGCGACGCCATCGCCATTGACATCGCCGGCCGCAGTATACACCCCGCCCGTAAAGCTCGCTTCAAACGGGCTGACGGCGAAGAGTTCCTGTTGCGTTTTGCCATCGAGAATGCGAACCCGGCTCGCCGCACCGGGGCCGGTCCCGACGATGACATCGAGCGTGCCATCGCGGTTGAAATCCGCCGTGGCGGTGCGAACATCCACGGGAATATTCGGGAACGGCATCAGCGAAAATCGCACGGTGCCATCCGCGTTCAGGAAGCGAACTTCGCTACCCACACCCACGGCAATCGGTTGCGAACTCAGTGTCGCAGGCGGTGATACGGGCGGAGGTGACACCGGTGGAGGCGACACGGGCGGTGGTGACACGGGTGGTGGTGACACGGGTGGTGGCGATACGGGCGGTGGCGACACGGGCGGTGGTGAAGTGGCGTTTGTAAAAGTGAAGGAATCGGGCGTGGATAACCCGTAGCCGAAGAAGACCGATTTGCCATCGCTATCGAGTTTCGTGGAACCCGAGCGTACTTGTACGTTCACCACGCCGGCGGGTTGCGGTGGCACGACGACGTCGATACGCGAATCGGAAACAATCGTGAATGCGGGGGTCACGTTGCCGAAACTCACGCTGAGATTGCCCGCCGCGCCGCTAAAGTTTTGCCCGAAGATCGTCACGGCCGTGTTTGCCGAAGTCGAGCCGCTGGTTACGCTCAAATTCGCGATGACGGGCTTGAGATCGACGACCTGGAAGTCTGCCGGTTTGATCGTTCGCAAGTCCAAGATGCGGTTCATGTCCCACTGGTTCGATGGCGTTCCCTGAAAGAAAAAGTCGCTGCCGTTGTCCGCGACGATCAGCCCGTAATCTTTCATCGCTTGCGCCATCGCCTTGGTTTCGGGCGTCCAGTTTGCGGGAATCGGGAAGTCCGCACGGAGGCGAAACCGCTCTCCCATTCGCGGTAAATCGGTCGTCGTGCGGCTACTGGCGAAGTGCGACGCGGGGTACACGAACTCGTTTTTGGTTTGCACCACCGTGACGCGGATGGCGTGATCGATGACGCCCTGCCCGCCAGCGGCCACGGACAACGCTTCATCGGGGCGGATCAGTCCCGGCAGAATCGGCAACCCGGCGGCATCGGCACTCGTCCAATTCAACGTGCGAAAACTGTCCTTGTTCAAGTCCCAAAAACTCACCTGATACGCCCCCCACACACCAACGGGCTTCGTGCCTCCGTAGGAAAAGGTCGTCTCGCTCGGCCGGGTGGCGTTGTAGAGTTCGTACAGTGCGTTCGCGGTTTTATCGTAAATGAGCAAGTGAGAATCGCCGCGTGCCGATGACGGGTTCGGGCCGGTTGCGCCGTCGCCTTCGATCACCGCACCGATCGGGATCGGCACGAGAACGTTATCACTTTCGTTCGCGTAACCTTCGGGCGGGATGAACACCGCCACCTTCGGCGTGCTGGCATCGACAACCGTAACGGGTATGCCGTAAAGTGCGCCATCGGTTACCGGATTGCCGAAGTCCGGCTTGATGCCACGCGACCCGGTGCGTGCCACGATGCGGGAGATGATGGCACTCGAATTAGCGGCAACCGGCGCATCGGTGATTTTCTGATTCCACGCACTATCATCGGGGAACAGGTTGTTGCCGAAGAACGCGGGCAGATCGCGTGCTTCCAGTTCGACGACGGAAATCGAAGACCGCATGAAATTTCCCCTGCTAGCACGACGGACACGAAACCGCACACCGAAACGTAGGGCAGATATTCCGGATACGCGCGGGAGAACGCGACACGACGCTGCGCGACTGTCGGACAACCCGACGAAGCCGACATACAATTACGCCAATTGACCGCGATTGTGCAAGGAGTTTCTACTGTGTTTCGTATCGGTTCGGGCCACGACACGCATCGCCTGCAAGATGGGCGGCCGCTCATTCTCGGCGGCGTGACGATCGATCACGCGAAGGGCCTTTACGGCCATTCGGATGCCGACGTGGTGCTGCACGCCATTACCGATGCGCTACTCGGCGCGGCCGGTATTGGCGACATCGGCGATATGTACCCCGACACCGACGAGTTTTACAAAGGTGCGGACTCGGCGATTTTCCTGAACGGCGCACTCGAACGATTGCGAAGTGGCGGTTGGTCGCCAGTGAACTTCGACATCACGATCTTCGCGCAGGAACCGAAGCTCGGCCCGCTAAAAGCGCAGATTCGCGAGCGAATTGCAGCCCTCGTCGGGTTGCCGATCGATGCCGTCAACGTGAAAGCCAAGACGGGCGAGAAGGTCGGCCACATCGGCCGCAGCGAAGCGATCGGTTGCCACGCCGTCGTGCTGATCGAGAAACGATGATCGACACCTTCGCCATTGTTGCGGAAATTTTGAACGGATACGCCCTGAATCCGCGTGGACTGCACGGCGTCGTTCATTGGGCGCGCGTGATGGAGAACGGCTGGAAACTAGCGGAAATCACCGGCGCAGACCGAGACATCGTGACGCTGTTTGCGTTGTTCCACGATTCGCGGCGACTCAACGATGGCTGCGACTGGGGCCACGGGCTACGTGGCGCGAACCTCGCGATGCGACTGCGCGGTTCGCACTTTGAACTGGATGATGCGCGGTTCGATTTGTTATACCGTGCCTGCGAATGGCACACTGAAGGCACGAGCGATCCGGACATCACGGTGCGTACCTGCTGGGACTCGGATCGGCTCGACCTCGGTCGCGTCGGCATCGAACCGGACCCGAAGTATTTGTGTACCGATGCCGCACGATCCCGTGCAATCATCCGCTGGGCCGACAAACGCGCGAAGGCCGATTACGAGCCAGCGATCGCATGCACGTGGAACGTGCCGATGGATGATGAGTAAGTAACATATACTTAACGCGGCTGGAAATGAGACGTTACCAGTCAAACAATCCATTCTTGTTAGCCCGACGCGCTAGCGAGGGAGGACATTCAAACGGCTGCGATCGC
>JANXNT010000053.1 GCA_025353985.1 Limnoglobus sp. | reverse complement strand
CGATCCACAAGTCACCGGGGTTGAAGTTGCACGAAGACTGCGTGGCGACGGTATAATCCCGCCAAAGGTCATCGCCGCGATGCTATTGATCTATTCGGAAGGGACCGCGATGAATTTGGACGACCCCGTTTGTTTGTGCTTCCGGATCTCGAAGCGCAAGCTCGTGAACTACGTGCGAACGCAGACGCCGCGCGTGGCCAGCCAGCTTTCGCAATGCGGCGGGGCAGGCACCGGTTGCGGCTGGTGCGTGCCGTACTTGCGGAAGTTATTCGAACAAGGCACGCAAGCCGCCGACCTCGAAACGATGACCGCCGAAGAGTACGCCGCCGGTCGCGGCGACTACCTCCGCGACGGCAAAGGCACGCCGCCGTAGGCCACATCATCCGCCGTGTAACGCCTTCAGGAACGTGCCGGCGGTCTTTTTGTGTTCCGTTAACTTGTCGCCGAGTTTGTCTTTCAGTTTTGCCATCATTGCCATGCGTGGGTTCCCGGCGAAGAACGCGGTGTTATTGTCGATAAATCGCCAATAAAGCGCGTCCCAAATCGGGCACCATGGGCCTTTTTTGAAGTCGCTCATCTTCAAAACATACGCCGAGCCGCTGATATATGGCTTCGTCGTCATCAACCCGCCGTCGGCGTGTTGACTCATGCCATAGATATTTGGCACCATCACCCAGTCGTAGGCATCGATGAACAACTCCATAAACCAGCGATACACCGCGTCTGGGTGGATGTCGCACAATAACATGAAGTTTCCGAGGATCATCAGACGCTCGATGTGATGGCAATATCCGGTACGTAGCACTTGCCGAATCACATGATCGACCGGCTCGATCCCGGTCGTGCCATCGTAGAAAGCAGCTGGAATTTCGTGCGTAAATTCCCAGAAGTTGCGTGTGCGCTGCTGACTGCCGTGCGTGAGGTAGACGAGCCGCATGAACTCTCGCCAGCCGATGATTTGCCGCGTAAAACCTTCGAGCGAATTGAGCGGCACGCGATCTTGATACTTCAAGACTTCATCGATCACTCGTCGTGGTGAGATCAAGCCGATGTTTAACATGGGCGTCAACATCGAGTGAAACAAAATCTCGTGCTTTGTACTAATTGCGTCTTCGTAATCGCCGAATGAATGCAAGCGATTTTTCACGAATGCCATCAGCCATGCCTCGGCGGTAGCGTGGTCGGTCGGGTAGCGGAACGGCGTGTCGTCGCCGATTGCGCTCGGAAATTGTTTGCGAACGTATTGCCGGGCTTCTTGGACGAAATCATCTTCCGGCGGGAAGGAAATCTTCGGCACAGTTACCGTTGCAGGGAGTTTCTTGCGGTTCTCGGGATCGAAACTCCACTGCCCGCCAAGCGGTTTGCCATCGTCGAGCAGCACGCCGAGCCGCTTACGCTGGTTCATGTAGAAGTCCGTGAAAAACAGCTTCTTCTTGCCCATCACGTAGCGTTCGATCTCCGCCGTCGACGTCAGAAAGTGCGGGTCGCTGAGAATCGCAAACGGGATCTCTTTTGCGTTAAGGCACTCCGTCAGTCTGCGCGAGAGGTAACTATCGCACGGGTCGACCACCTGCACGCGCTTCACTTTCCACTTCGCCAGATGCTCCGCAATCGACGCCGACTTTGGCATATCGGCCGCATCGAGGTAACGTACTTTCACGCCCGATTCCGCGAGTGTTGCCGCATAGCGCTTCATGCTCGCACGGTGCATCATCAATTTCTGGCGGTGAAACGGATACTGCGAAAAGAACAACGGATCTTCGACGAAGACCACGAGGTTCGCCCCATCGATCGCCGGGTGCGGGGCAAACATCTGGTGTGGATAAACG
>JANXNT010001373.1 GCA_025353985.1 Limnoglobus sp. | reverse complement strand
TAGGCGACCGAAAATCGACCGCGCGCGCCTTTTCTATGTCATTTGCGCGCACTTCTGTGTCATTTGCGCGCACTTTTGAGTACGTCCGTGCACGTCGCGAATTCTGACTTACGTCAATTAAACGTAAACTTATTGACTTCGCAAAATCGTGTGGGGCTGGCGTGTTTGCGGTCGCGCTTTTACTCGCTATGCACCGACCGGTACGTGCCGATCGACCGCAGGTTGCAGGACAGGATGACCTGCCCCTCCAAGCGACTCCGGGCATGCTCCCGGAGCACGAGTACCCCGGTGGTGGCGTCGATCTCCGGCTTAACGTGCCCGGCCCCGCACGACTCCGCCTCCAAGACCAACTTGTGACTGCCCTCTCCGGTCGGGGCGTACAGGCCGATGGATTTGTAAGGCACCCCGAACCCGCGATCCTGTTCGACCAGCCAGAACGTCTTACTCTCAAACTCGATCCGGGACACGGTGCGAATGCCGAACCCCTCGGGCAGGGCGGCCGGCCGTTCGGCCACAAACACCGGGTCCAGGTAACTGATGCGTGCCAACTTAACATCGTACTCGACGGGTGCGCGGTCGCAGATGACGGCAGGTGGCTGCGAAAGCCGACAAGCCGCCCACCCGGCTGCGGCGGCGAGGATCGCGACGACCGCAAATGTGGTTGCACGCCGCATGAAGCCCTCCTTCGCCGAGCAGCCCGACAATAGGGCAGTATTTCAGTTATGTTGATGCTTTTTTAACTGCTTGCACGAACGAAGTCAAACGAATGACACATCCACCCCCCGTTTAGTCGCGCCGCGTAGTCTTGGAAGCGAAGTGAGGGCACGGCGTATCGGATCTGTCGCGAATGTTCGGTGGGTTCCCCTTGCTCGCGCTACGGGCTGGCACGAGCCGATGGACACGCTATCGTGCCAGCCCGCTACGCAAGCAAGGGTTTGGACTTCCACGGTCGAGACACTACGTGGAGTTTTCTGCGGGTTCCCCTTGCTGGCGCTGCGGGCTGGCATGAGCCGATCCCACCGCATGCCCATCACGCATTTACTACGTTGCGCATGGGCTCGCCGAGTAGTGCGCGGCGGCAGGTTTCGGAGCCTTTGATGCGCATGTCGAGCAGGCCTTCTTCGGAATAGAACGCGGAGTGCGGGTTAATGATGACCCGTTCGTAGGCGGGGTGTTTGGGGTCGCGCCAGGCCACGAGTAGTGGGTGATCGGCGGGTGGCGGTTCGTCGGGGAGGACGTCGATTCCTGCGCCGGCGAGTTTGCCGGAAAGGATCGCATCGGCGATACACGTCGCATCGACGACCCCGCCGCGAGCCGTGTTCACCACGTACGAGCCGTTCGGCATTTTGGCGATCGCTTTGGCATCGATGATGTGCCGCGTCTCCGGCGTCAGCGGGCAGTGCGTACTCACGACGAACGCTTGTGCCAGAAGGGCATCGAGGCTTTCGACGCGGCGAATCCCGAGTGCCTTGTCCATGCCGTCCTCGGCGTACGGGTCGTAAAATGCGACATCCATGCCGAGCGATTTCGCCCGTAATGCCGTGGCCGCCCCGATGCGACCGAGGCCGACAATCGCGAACACCCGACCGCGTAAGCGAACGATCGGCGCGGCATGGAGGTACGTCCACGCACCGTCGCCGTGTTGCAATCGCTGGTTTAGCATGTGGATGCCACGCGTCAGCGAGAGCATCAGGCCGATGGCTGAATCGGCGACTTCCTCGGTGCCGTAATCCGGCACATTCGCCACGGGAATGCCTTTGGAACGAGCCAAAACGCGATCGACGTTATCGAAGCCGACACCGCAGCGCACGATGAGTTTGCAGTTCGTGAGTGCCGATATCGTCGCGCTCGAAATCCGCAAGTTGTGGTAAAGCATGATCGCGTCGGCATTCTCAATTTTGCCGACGAGATCGCTTTCGGAGTAGGCATCGAGTGCCACCACATCGGCAATATCGCCGAGGATGCGCCGCTCGGGTGCCAGGTCGTCGGCAATGAAGTCCGTAATCGCGACGCGAAATCGTGCGCTCATCGTATCTCTCCGGTAGGTTGTGCTGGATACGTACTATTTACGGAAACGCGACGGGCGGCATTCCATTCTCGTTTAGCCGCGCCGCGTAGTCTTCGGAGCGAAGCGCGGGGCGGAAACTCTCAAAACAAATGTATATATCCTACATCACCGAGCCGATTCCCCGCGAGGGGTCGGGTGAAGTCTACGATGGTTCCACCCGACCCCTTGCGGGGAATCGGCTCGGAAACGCTGTACATTCACATTACGACGGAAAGCGCGACTTTAAAATGTGCAAGCGCGGTGGCAAGTCAAGCCACCCGGCTAAAAGGGCTATGGGTAGTGAATCCACCCCCTGCGACGGCGGACCACGCTTGGCTTCGCGTACCGCATCGCGCCCCACCACCGCCATCGCCAATACTCGTGACCGCACGACTGACTGACACGCTTCTCTAACCGTCGGTACGCTTGCTGGACGGACTCGCCGTCCCGGACTTCGACTCGAACACTCATTGCTTTGCGGCTTACACGGCTGCCGCGCTGCCGGTGGAACTTGTACAGGCGCTCGAGGTAGTTCAGGTTCGAGCGTGTCTGCCCCTCCATGTTGTTGAGCGTCTGCGCGCGTGTCGGGAAACGGAACACACTGGCGTCCAGGG
>JANXNT010001351.1 GCA_025353985.1 Limnoglobus sp. | reverse complement strand
GAACGCGACCCGACCGACATTGAACTGGAGTCGATCGCGCAAACATGGTCCGAACATTGTTCGCACAAAACACTGAAAGGGACGATCGAATACACCGAAACAACCGTCACCGGCACGACGACGAGACGCTACGAAAACTTGCTGAAAGAGACGATCTTCGGCGCGACGCAAACGATCCGCAAGAACCTCGGCGCGAACGACTGGTGCGTCAGCGTGTTCTCGGACAACGCGGGCATCGTCACATTCGACGACCAATTTCACCTTTGTTTCAAGGTGGAAACGCACAATCGACCGAGTGCCATCGAACCGTACGGCGGCGCGAACACCGGCCTCGGCGGTGTGATTCGCGATGTGCTCGGCACCGGGCTAGGCGGGCAGCCGATCTGCAACACCGACATTTTTTGCTTCGCGAACCCGGACTTTCCGCCGGAGCAACTGCCGCCTGGCGTCATCCATCCGCGGCGCATTATGAACGGCGTCGTGGCCGGCGTACGCGACTACGGCAACCGAATGGGCATTCCCACGGTTAACGGCGCGATCCTGTTCGACGACCGTTACTTGGCCAACCCGCTCGTCTTCTGTGGCACCGTCGGCCTGATCCCGGTTGGCATGGAATGGAAGCTCGTTTCGCCCGGCGAGCGCATCATCGCCGTCGGTGGTCGCACCGGCCGTGATGGCATTCACGGCGCGACGTTTTCGTCGGAACAACTCACCGATCAGTCGGAGAAAGTCAGTGGCGGGGCGGTGCAGATTGGCAACGCGATCGAGGAGAAAAAAGTCCTCGACGTGATCTTGCAAGCCCGCGACCGACGACTGTACACCGCGATTACCGATTGCGGCGCGGGTGGCTTTAGCTCCGCCGTCGGCGAGATGGGTGCCGAGTGCGGTGCTCGCGTCGAACTCGATAAGGCACTGTTGAAATACGACGGCCTGAGCTACACCGAAATCTGGATCAGCGAATCGCAAGAACGAATCGTGCTCTCCGTGCCGCCCGCAAACTGGCCTGCTTTGCAAGCACTTTGCGAGTCCGAGGGCGTCGAAGCGTTCGATCTCGGCGAGTTTACCGATACGGGTAAACTCGAACTGACATACCACGGTCAGCGTGTCGCCGATGTCTCGATGGCGTTCCTTCACGATGGCCGTCCGCAAGTCGTACGCATCGCCGAATGGACCGCTCCGAAAGCATCGACCTCTACTGACACCGCATCGTCAATCAGCGTGCAAGACGCGCTGACCCGGATCCTTGCTAGCTACACTGTTTGCTCGAAAGAATGGGTGATACGGCAGTACGATCACGAGGTGCAGGGTGGTAGCGTCATCAAGCCGCTTGTCGGCGTCAAGAACGATGGCCCGTCGGATGCCGCCGTGATTATGCCCGTGCTCGGTTCGCACATCGGTGCGGCCATCGGCAACGGGATCAACCCGCGATATGCCGACATCGACCCGTGGGCCGGTGCCGCTGCCGCGATCGACGAAGCGATGCGGAACGTTGTGGCCGTCGGCGCGGACCCGGCACACACCGCCATCCTCGATAATTTTTGTTGGGGCAACGTCAACGACCCGCAAATGCTCGGTGCGCTCGTTCGCACCGCCGAGGCGTGCCGCGATGTCGCGCTCGCTTATGGCACGCCGTTCATTAGCGGTAAGGACAGCCTCAATAACGAGTATCGTTCGCCGACGCAACGTATCACGATTCCGCACACGCTCTTGATTTCCGCACTCGGCCGCGTACCGGACATTACGAAGTGCGTAACGATGGACCTGAAGGCGGCTGGTAACGATATTTACCTTGTGGGCGAGACGCACGACGAACTCGGCGGTTCGCATTACCACCTCGTAACAGGCCGCGATGGCGGGAACGCACCGCGACCGAACCTCGAAGTTGCACCGAAGATCTTTGCCGCGATGCACCTCGCCATTTCATCGGGCCTCGTGCGTTCATGCCACGATCTCAGCGAGGGTGGCCTCGCTGTAGCGATCGCCGAGATGGCGTTCGCGGGCGGCGTCGGCGTCGATGTCAACGGGCTGTCAGCAAGTATCCTCAGCGACGAAGTCCAGT
>JANXNT010000290.1 GCA_025353985.1 Limnoglobus sp. | reverse complement strand
GCTCGCGGCGGTGGCTCACTTCGACTTCGGCGGCAACGCGTAATGGTGCCAGCCGCTTTTGCAAAATCATCGGTAGCCCACTGCCGAGCAAGCCGTTCGTCGATTGCAATTGCTGATTGACCAGCGGTAACGTACTCGCCGATAGTCCGTGATACATCGCCCGCAGGAACTGCAAATCGGGTCGCGATTGCAGTGCCGTTTGCACGGCGGCTTCGACGTCGAGCGGTTCCGCGGACACACCGAACGGCCCCGTTGGCCAGAAACGTTCCTCGCCTTTCACGGCTTGCCCGAGTTGCATTTTCAAGGTCATGTTCAGCGTGCGAATACCCACCTCGGCCTGTTCGGCATCGATGAGTAACTTCGCTCGTTGCCGCTGGAATTCATCGTCGTCGGGTACGTTTGGCAAGCCGGCTGCACGGAACCGTGGGGCGGCATCGCGAAGTTGGTCGAACGTCCGCAACCCCGCCGCGAGCAACTCCGTACGCCCCTCTGCATCGGCGAGGCGATAGTAGTTTTCGACTGCCTCTGCTGCGGATCGATTGCGGGCTTCGCGTGCGGCGAGGTATCGCAGTTGCCGGGCGAGGTCGTCGGATTTCGTGTCGGGGCACGGCTGCTTGCGCGTGACCAGCGACACCGTTGGCCGCTCGTTTTCCTTGTCGAGTGTGTTGGCAATTGGCGAGGTTTGTTCGGCGAGTGCGCGGCACGCTTCATCGGACAAGCCGACGAACGGCCCCGTTGCCAGGCTTGGTTTCGCGGCCTTCACGTCAATCGTTGGCAATGTGCTGGCGTCGGGTTCGATTTTCGTCGGCGTCACGATGGGAAGTTCGACCGCAACGGGTTGCACGGATGGCATCGGCGCGTGCGGCACCGTCGCGACACGTGGCACCCGGCACCCCGTTGCGATCAGTAGCAAGCAGCCTATACCCACCGAACGCAACATGTATCGGCCCCGCGATTCTGAGAATGCTTCTTTCTTTTCATCGACACTCCGCGCGGAAACCTTTTCCGATTCTCGGGGTAATACGGAATGAGCGAGCGATGAAAGTTCTCTAGCTTTCCCACTTTCGCATTGACGGATCTAGTCTGATCGGACTAACATTCTAAACAGAATAGTCCGAACGGTCTAAAGTCACCCGATGCCGAAGCGACCTGCGATCACGATTGCCGATGCCACGCCTTTGGTGGTGGAGTCTGATATTGCGCAACGTCGCCGGGCACAGGTTGTGAATGCGGCCGTGGAGATCATCGCGACGCAGGGCATTCACCGAATGTCGCTGGGGAACATTGAGAAGCGCGCGAACATGACGCGAGGGCACCTGATGTATTATTTCCCCACGAAGGAAGACATCTTGCTCGCGGTGCTGGATCGCATGATCGGGCGGATGAAGCTCGAAGCGATGCAGGGCGATGGCCCGAAGCCGATGACGGGGCAAGCGTGGGACTGCGTTCGCCACATGATCGACCAGACACTGCAACCGCCCGATGCGGGGCACATGGCGTTCCTGAGCCTCATCCATACTTTCCATGCTCAGGTGAGTTATCGCGATGATGTGCGGCAACGGCTGGCGACGCTGAATGCCGAGTGGCGTGCGATGATCGCCGCCGATTACGCGGCCAGTGTGCCGGACCCGCCGCCCGTGCCACCGCTCGTTGCGGCTTCGATTATTATGGCACTCGTGCAAGGGTTAGGCGGACAGTTGGCCGTCGACCCGAACGCACACGACCGGAAACTGACGATGGCAGCCATTGGCCAAATTCTCGCCCCGATTTTCGGGGTGTCCCCTTCAACCCCCACCGGGGAGCTATCGTGAACGACACGGCACCTTCGCGTACCGCCACCAACGGCGAACTCATCAATCGCGTGCAGCAATTGCGGCTCAAAGATCAACTCGGGGCGGGGAAGGGCAGCGGGCGCGGTGGGGCGTCGTGGCTACCGTGGATTTTGTGCTTGATGCTCGCGGTGGCGTGGGCCGCCGTCGGCGTACGCGGGTACAAGGGTGGGTTCGGTAACGCGAAGAACAACGCCACAAACCCCGAACCGGCGAGCGGCAACTCGCCGAGTAAATCGCTGACACCCGCATCGAACACGGGAACCGTCGCGGAGGCAGGCGCGATCGTTTTGGAGCAAAAAGGTACGCTGATTCCACCGCAACAGATTGCCATCAGCCCCATCGACGTGGCGGGCCGCGTCGTCGAGTTGAATATCGTCGAAGGCAAATCGTTCAAGAAGGGCGACGTTCTCGCGAAGCTCGAAGACGTGAACTATCAAGCGCAAGTGGCCGAATCGAAAGCAAACGTGGCAGCGTCAAAAGCTCGTTTCGAAGCGACAAAGTTGCGGTTGTCCGAACTCTTACCCGCGTCGGTTCGCAAAATCGAAGTCACACAAGTTGAAGAAGAGTACAAGGAAAACGAAGCGTTGCGCGGGCGACAAGCCGACGAGTTGAACCGACTCGAACGGCTCGGATTGTCCGCCGCCGAACGCGAAACGAAACAGGCGCGGTTCGACATTCTCGCCACCGATGCGAAACTGCGACGCCTCGCGGCCACGTTACAGATTCTGAAAGAAGGCCCCCGGCAAGAACGCAAGGCCGCCGCCGAAGCGGATGTCGCCGCCGCCAGTGCGGAAGTCGATGTCGCACAAGCCCGCCTGTTGCAATCGCAGTGGCGGCTCGATAACTGCATCATCCGCGCCCCAATCGATGGCGTCGCGCTCACCAAGAAAGCCGAACTCGGTAACCTCGTTAACCCGCTCGCGTTCGGCAGCACTTCGGGTAGTATTTGCGACCTCGCGAACCTCGCCGAGATGGAAGTCGAGATCGACGTGGCCGAGCGCGATTTACGGAAAGTCTTCGACAACCAAGACGCGGTCGTTCGCTCTGAAGCGTACCCCGAGCGTTCGTACAAAGGCTACATCGCGCGGATCATGCCAATCGCCGACGACAGCAAGAGCGTGGTCAAAGTCCGTGTGAAGGTGATGTTGCAAAAGAACGAAGTCCCCGGCTCGTTCCTCAAGCCAAAGATGGGCGTCGTGGTGACGCTGTACAACCGCAAATACGACGCGAACACGCCAATCGAAATGCCCAAGACGAACTGACAAATTGCTGGTTTTTTACCCCAACGGGGTTAGATCCTATAGCCCAGGGTTAGACGTTTCGTCGTACCCCTGGGTGACCGTATTGGAGATGTTTCATGGCCGAAGCGATCGTGCGAGTCCGGGACTTATACAAGTCGTTTACTCGCGGCACGGAATCGATCGATGTGCTTCAGAACCTGAGCCTCGATGTTGCAGAGGCAGAGTTTCTGTCGCTAATGGGACCATCGGGTTCGGGCAAAACAACGTTGTTAAACTTGATCGCCGGGTTGGACCAACCGACGGCGGGCACCATCACGGTAGGCGATCAAGAAATCTCGTCGATGAGCGAAAGCGAACTCGCGCGATGGCGAACGCGGAATGTCGGCTTCGTGTTTCAGTTTTATTATCTGCTTCCCGTCATGACGGCATACGAGAACGTCGAGTTGCCGCTATTACTATTGCAACTAACGGCGGCACAACGCAAACGGCAAGTCGAAACGGCGCTCGACCTCGTGGGACTAAGCGATAGGATGTCGCACCGCCCCGGCCAACTTTCGGGTGGGCAACAACAGCGTGTGGGCATCGCACGGGCGATGGTAACGGACCCGACGTTGATCGTAGCCGACGAGCCGACGGGCGACCTCGATTCCAAGTCCGCCGATGAGATTTTGAACCTGATGGAAATTTTGCGTGCGCAACTCGGCAAGACGATCATCATGGTCACGCACGACCCGAAGGCCGCCGCGCGAGCCCAACGCACGTTGCACCTGGAAAAGGGCAAACTCGTCGACGATGTGATGAACGCCCCCCAACCGATGCGGGTTTAACCGAAAGCGAAGGAACGACCATGTACGAACAAATGGCAACTTCGGGTGCGCCGCTGAGCATCGACTCCGCGATGCCGCTGCTATCGCTCTACTCGTTTTTTCTGATGGGCCTGCTGATCGGCGCAGTGTGTCTCGTTGGCATTGCGACACTGCCGTTGTTCTTCGCGATCATCTACGCGATCAGCCTGATCTTGAAGGCACTATCCAACGGCGGCAGCTTGTTCTTCAAAATTGCCTTGCTGATGTTTCGCGGCCTGCTGCGAAGCCCATTACGAACGTCGCTCTCGTATCTCGCGCTGTTCGTACTGACGGCGGTGCTGGCATGTATTTACACGGTCATCAATTTTATCGGTATCGTGACGACCGAAAAGGATTCGAACTTTAAGGTGATCGTTACGGAGAAATACACGATCCCAAGCCAGATGCCACCCGCGTACGAACAGCGTGTGATCGACTTGCTCGGAGAACTACCTAAGGATCTGCAACCGGTCAACGGTGCCGATGATGTCATCGCGTGGTCGTTCGTGGGGGGCACGACCGACCCGACGAATCCGCGACCCGAAAATGCGATCTTCATGTTCTGCGTCGATCCGCTGAAAATTACGACGATGATGGACGGCCTGGAAAAGAAGGACTTAACAGACAGCGAATATGCCGAGATGCAACGGCTGACGGCGCTGATGAAGGAAGATTACAAGCGAATTATCGTCAGCAAGGCGCGCCTAGACAAAATGAATCTGAAGGTCGGTCAAAAGATTAAGATCACGAGCTTGTTCTACAAGGACATCGTCTTCGACTTCGAGATTATCGGCGAACTTCCCGATGCAAAATACGAAGGTGTCGGTTTCTGTTCACGCGAGTATCTCGACCGAATGCTCTCATCATTTAGCAAGTCGCACAACAACGAGCAGCACCCGCTCGCGGATAAGTGCGTGAACCTGATCTGGGTGCGCGTGCCCAAGAAGGAAAGTTATGAACGCCTCGCGGCCGTCGTTAACGACCCGAAATATTTCTCCGGGCCAGCCGCCAAGATGGAGACCGCGTCAGCTGGGATCGGCTCGTTCCTCGATGCGTACAAAGACATTTTCTTCGGCATGAAGTTCATCCTCTGCCCGGCGATGGTCGGCATCATGTCACTTGTGATTGCGAACGCGATTAGCATCAGCGTCCGCGAACGCCGCGGCGAGATGGCCGTGCTGAAAGTCCTCGGGTTCCGGCCCGTTCACGTGATGTCGCTGATCCTCTCGGAAGCGATCTTGATCGGCTTCTTCGCGGGCTTCATGAGTACGTTCCTGTGTTGGTGGCTCTTGGGGAATGTGAAAATTCAAATCGCGTTCCTCGGGGCGTTTTTCGTGCCATCGATCGTAATGCTCTACGGCACAATACTCGGCATGGCCGTCGCGTTCGTGGGCAGTATCGGCCCGGCGCTTTCGGCGCGAAAGATTAAAGTGTCCGACGTGTTCGCGAAAGTCGCTTAAATTCGGGAGTTGTGAGTGCAAACGCTCAAGCGTTGGTTTTGGAGTTTCCTTTCGATGGTTAGCACGATCATCGTGCTTGGCCTGTCGCTGTTGCCGTTGTCGTCGTTGCTGGTGGCACTGCCGCTAATTTCACCGAATGAAGCCGTCCTGCGCGATACGCTTCCTGCAGCGAAGTCGTGGCAACGCGGACTCATGCGACGCCTGTTCGGCGTGATTGCGGGATCCATCGTCCTCGTTGCACTCCTTGCGTTTTCCGTTGCCGTCGTCTCGTGGTTGCCACTGCCGCCGACGGGGCAACTCGGGCCACTCGCCAAGAAAGCCCTTGGGATGTCGATCGTGAATCGCTTCCGCGATCCGCCTGCCATCGCGGTCAACGGCATCACACCACCGTCGCCGGATGACTTGTACGACAAGAAAATGCTCATCGAACGCCGCCTGTCGGGTGGCATCGGCGATCTCGGTCGCGAACGCAAAGACCGCGAGGAACTGGCGAAGGTCGATAGCCAGATCGCGGTATATATGCAAATATCAATGAAGATGCGGATTATCATGAACACCGAACTTCGACCGTGGTTTGCGGTGCCGCTTTGGAAACTGTTGCCCACCGTAATGGTCGAACATTGGCCGTTTATTTTGCTCGTGATCTACGCCACAGACTTACTGCTGTTGTTGCTCATCGGGAAAGTGCCAATCAAATACAACGTGCGGAACCTCATCGTCCGTTGGCGGATTTCCGGCCTAACCGCGACTGCGTTCACTGTGGTCGTCGCGTTGCTCGTCGGCTTGCTTGCGTTCGTGAACGGCATGTACAAAATTAACCAAGATTCCGGCATTCCCGGCAACGTCTTCGTGCTATCCGATGGAGCCACCGACGAACTCTTTTCCAACCTCGGTTACGGAGATCTCGACAACGCTTTCCGTATCACTGTCGAACTCGATCAGTACGGAATGCGGCTCGAAGAACCGATCCGGATCGCCCGCGCCGTCGCCGATAAAGATGGCCGATTGACGGCGCTCGCCGCCGATGCGGTTCCACCGGAAAAGGCAGAATACCTGGCCAGCAAGGAGATTTACTTCGTCGTCAATCAGGAGCGAGCGAAGAAGCCCGGCGAGGAAAAACAGCGCCGACGCTTCCTGAATATGCGTGCGATCGACAACCCGCTGGTGGCGGCCGCGGTCCACAATATTCGCCTCGAAAACGGCAGCCAGTGGTTCAACCGCGCCGGCGTGCAAAAGGGCGAAGGCGACCGCAGTTTCATCCAATGCGTGCTCGGCGAAGGCGCGGCCGGCGTGCTCGGCGAGGATGCGAATAAGCCCCGGCTCGAGCGCGGCGACACGTTCCAAATCAACGACCTCGCCTGTGTTGTCGTCGGCATCATGAAGGCCGAAGGCACCACGTTCGGTTCGGAAATCTGGGTGCAAAATATCGATCTCATCACGCGGACGTTCGGCAAGAAAGGCAACTTCACGACGCTCGTCGTCCGTAACAATCGCAACACGCTCGAAGCCTCGCAGGCACTCGCGTACCACCTTCAGAACCGCTACACGCAACAGAAACTGAAAGCGTTTGCCGAACCGGAGTACTATGCAGAACTGACGAAAACGAACGATCAGTTCCTCATCAACATCATTTTAGTGGCGATCATTATGGCGATCGGCGGCGTGTTCGGTGTCATGAACACGCAGTTCGCGTCGATTGCTGCACGCATTCGCGAAGTCGGCGTGTTGCGGATACTCGGCTTCAAACGCTGGCAGATTCTGATTTCGTTCATGCTCGAATCGCTGACGATTGCCTTTGTTGGCGGCTTGCTCGGCTGCGCCATCGGCTACCTGATGAACGGCTACGAAGCACAAAGTACGTTATCGAGTGGCGCAGGCGGCGGCGGTAAAAGTGTCGCGTTGAAGATGCTCGTAAACTACGAAACCGTCGCAGCGGGGGTACTGTTCACGCTGATGATGGGCCGCATCGGCGGCCTCGTACCGGCACTCTCCGCGATGCGAATGAAGATCCTCGACTCGTTGCGCTAAGTGAGTTTCGGAACTTTCATTTACGTAGCACGGCCCCTCCAGTCGCCCGAACGATGTCGACTGCACGCCGACAGCCAGCCAGCCATGGCCAGCGAATCCTGTCAATTCGCCGCAGCGAGGGGCCGTTCGATTTGAGTTCGGCCAGCCAACTCACCATGCGGTGGAACTGGACATCGGGGGCGAACCACTGTTCCCAAGCGAGACGTGCCTTTCGCCCCATTGCCGCCGCTTGAGGACGGTAGGCATCGAGCAATTCCGGCAAGCGTGCGAGTTGGTTTTCCGGGACGAACAGCGCGAATGAATCCCAATCGGGGCCGGAACAGGGTACGTACGCATCGGAGAGAATCACCGGAACGCGGCCGAGTTGCATCGTCTCGAATAAACGATACGAACCAGCGGCGATTCCGCGGGGGCAAAGCGAAAACGCACTCCGCGAAATCGTGATGGCATAATCGCGAAACATCGCATGTCGCTCGGATTCGGGACCATCTCGCAGTTTCCAGCCGTGACGCTCGGCGATTTTCGTGTCGTCGCGATCTCGAAACGGATTGCTTTTGAAGAGTCGCTGCCGGACGACGGATGTCGGTGCGCCGATAAAGGTGCAAAGTAAATCGGGAGTGATTGGCGGTTCCGCAGCGACGATCGTCACTTGCTCGTTAATCGGCGCGAGATAGTCGGCCGTGCGATGGCGTTTCACGTCGAACTGAGAACGCAGCATCGATGTGTAAAGACCCGGTAAGAACGAGATCGGCCGACTGTGAGTATCGTAAATGAAAACCTTGTCAGGGAACCGTTTCACGAGTGGGTGACGCCGTGTTTCCGTTGAATATTTGTTACCCCGATTGATGATTAAAATCGCATCGGCGTCCTCCGGCGTGGCCGCGATGGTGTGCTCTTGGAAATGATCGAGCGCGGCTCGTGCGATCAGGAAGTCGGCTAACCACTGCCCGTGATTCGTCCCGCGTTCGTCGTCGTGATCGATAGTCACCCGCACCGCTTCACCCCTTACAATTCCTGTGTCTTTATAATCAGTGTACAGCCTTTGATACGATAACGATTTCCCTTTCAAAATCGAGTTCTTGAATGTTTGCTTCAAGGAATACCGGCGGGCTGGACGACTTGTAAAACTGTTGCACGGCAAAATAATGCTCACGCTTGCCGAAGTAAATTGTGCAGTGCGTGCGGATGTCGTTGAGGAACTTCGGCGAGGGTTCCGCGTTCGAGCCAGTTCTCCGGAGCAAGTGCGTAAGCGACGAAATCGCCACCGATAGTACGCAGAAACACGGGTGCGAGCAGAAAAACGAGTGCGAAAATGGCCGCAGAGACGGTATGCAAACGCGACATCATCTGATCAGGCCCTCTGCTGTCAGGAGTTCGATCAACGTCGCACGCAGATCGGGTTTCGGCGACCAACCGATGAGTTCCTGTAGTTTCGTCACGTTGGCTTGCAAGTGCGGGCGTTCGGTGGGTCGCACTTTGTCCGGGTCGGTTTCGATTCGAAGTGGTACGCAGCGAATTTCGCCAATTAAGTCGAGCACGTCTTGCATAGAACGTGCCGTTCCCGTGGCCACATTTGCCGTTGTCAATCCCGGCGTTGCGGCATCGAGCATCGCAAGGATTGCACGTGCCGCTTCGGCGATCGGCACCAGATCGCGACGCGGCCAGAGGCTACCGAGACGCAGCACGGCCTCGGGGCTGGCCTGCAACTGCCCGATGATTTCCGGCAGAATGTGCGGATTCGTCTCGCGCGGTCCGATCAGATTAAAGAGCCGACCGACGACGAATCGAGCAGCGGGCCGATTGCGCGATTCGAGTGCGATGAGTTGCTCGCCGATCCACTTCGATAGCCCATAAATGTTGAATGGCGCGATCTCGGACTCGGTTTCGTGGTGCGCGGTTTCAGAAGCGGCATAAACATCGCCGGTGCTGGCAAACCAGAACCGATTCGCATCCCCGGCACGGGCCGCAGACAATACGCACTGCGTACCGTAGACGTTCAGGTGAATCGTGCGGGCGGAGTTTGCCACGCATGCCGGGATAAAATGCAGGGCCGCCAAATGAATGACCGCTTCCGGTCGATGCGTAATGAAGAGATCGGAGAGAGCAACCGGATCGCAAATATCTTGCTGCACGAATGTCAATCGCGGATTTTCTAGGTGCGGGGCAAGGTGTGATTCTCGCCCCGTGGAGAGATCGTCGATCGCAAGAACGGGCGTGCCGCGTGCGAGGAGTTGCTCGACAACATACGACCCCAAGTAACCCGCAGCCCCCGTGATGGCCCACGGTCGTGCGACAGAATCTCCCATTATTTCCCTCAGTATGATGGCTCACTGCCGTGTCGACATCGTGCGATAGATCGCCTCGATGGCATCGACGGTCGGCTTCGGCCCGCAATGTTGTTCCAATAATTGTCGCGCTGCGGCCCGTTGTCGATTCTGTTGCTCGACATTTTTGAGTAAATTCACCGCGCGTTCGATCAAACCCCCATCGTCTTCTGCCACCGACGCATGGACGCCATCGAGCGCGAGAATTCCTTCGATGCCTTCGCTGGTCGTCACGACGGGTACGCCGTACGCAAATGCTTCGAGTATCTTAATTTTCATACCGCTCCCGCGTGCCGGCGCGTAGAGCATCACGCCGGTTCGTTCGAAATATGGCCGCGTATCGGGCACATTTTCTTCGATGGTCACATCGGGCATATCGATGAATTCGGCGAGCGAACTTCTTGCGCCCCAACCGACGATCTGAACGCGGGCCTCGGGGACGCGGCGTTTGATTTCCGGCCAGAGCTGGCGGAGCAAACGAACTGCCGCCGAGCGGGATGGGTGCCAAGTCATCGATCCGATCACGCTGAGAATCGGTACCGAAGTTCGCAGATTGTCGGGTATGTACGAATACTGGGCCACGTCGATGCCCACAGGTACTGTGGTGATTTTTGCGGATGGATTTTCCCGAAGCATTTCGGGCACGAGCCGTGGCGAGCAACTCCGGAAATGCTGGAAATCGCGAACGAGTTTCCGCTCGGTGTTCATCATTTTTCGTATACGGAACCGCCCGAGAAACGTGGGAGGCGTCAAATCGGAAAGATCGATCCAGATCAAGTGATGCACATTGACAAGCGATTTCGCGCGGTGATTGAGACCGAGCCAGCCGCACCACAGTTGTTCGAGGTGCAAGATGTCGAACTCGGCTGCGAGTTGGGATGCGAGGTCCGCTTTCAACTCGGGGGAGAACATGTACGAATACGGTCGGCGTAACGTTTCGAGTTTGGAAACCAGTCCAGAACGTGTAGGAAACGGGTATAGCCGCAAGTCGTATTCGGGTGTCGGGAATAAGTCGCGGGCTTTCGCAATCTCTTCCGGCTTGCTGCACGCGGCGTAGGCCACCACGCGGTGGCCGCGTGCGACGAGTTCCTTGAGCAGCACGTAATACCAGCGCGCCGCCGCGTTGCCGAACGGAAGCGGTGGCTCGATCATTACGAGAATTATGCGAAGCGATGTCACGTCGTATTCTCGACAAGTGTGCGGATTTCTTCGGCCATATGTGCCCACGTTCGCGAACGCAGTTCACCGGAATACTCTACGGCCCGCGCCGGGAAAGATGCTCGATTCGCGTACCAATGTTGCAGGTTTTCGACGAGCGATTCGGGGTCGTGAATGAGAAGCTCGCGCAAGTTTTCTGGATAGCGTTCCGCGACGCCCGCATTGGCCGAAACGAGCGCAGGTAAGCCCCGGCACATCGCCTCGTGAACGCCGAGGCCGTATGCTTCGTACCGGGAGGGGTGAACCATCGCGTCGGCGGCGGCCAACACCTTCGGCACGTCATTCCGAAAACCAAGAAACGAAATGCGGTCCGCGATGCGGTCGGCTATCGCACAATTCTGCCAATATGCCAGTTCCGCGCCACGACCGATCACCGCGAGATTCGCATCCCATTCGGGCTTTGCACAAAGTACTTTCCATGCGGCATACAAAGTATCGAAGCCCTTGCGTCGGTCGCCGAGGCCGCCGACGAATATCATCCAGGGCCGGTCGTCCCAACCGAGTTGATTGCGCATCGCCTCGCGTTCACCCGGTTCGATTGGCCCAAACCGATCGGGATCCGTCCCATAATAGACGACGTGAATTTTGCGCGAATCGATGCCGAAATGTTCGACTAACTGCCTTGCGGTGAGTGCGCTATTCGCGATGATGACCTTCGCAACGACCAGTGCTTCGCGTTCCCAACGGAGAGCGCGACGATGGTAAAAGCGATCCTTCCAGCGGCGCAGGAACGTGCCCGCAACGGGTGCGCGATAGGCGGCATGAATGTAATGCACCCAGTTCGCGGCGGGTACGGGGCAGTTACCGCCATTCGCGAGAACGTATCCACCTTTCGCGAGCATCTCGCGTGCCTTCCGCAAACCCACCGCGCGCAGTTTGCCTTCTCCAAGAATGTCACGGCCGAATGGGCGATGAACCGTGTGGAGCGTCACGCCATTCATATCCGCGCGATGCGCGACGATTTCCACGGCGGCCCGTTCGGCGAGGTGCATCGCAAGGTAAAGGTTAGCGGCATCCATTCCGCCCGTGGGAATGAAATCGCGTGCGATCAACAGCCACGGTGACGATGCCATGTCACTTGCTCCCCGTCGTGCGCATCGCGGCATAGATGGCACCGTTGAGCAACCAGAATTCGAGGCCGAACTGCCCGATGAACAGCGGGTAGTTGAAAGTGAGCGCGACCGCAGCCGTGTCGTACGCCAGTATGAGAATCGCCCAGCCCGATAGCCACGCATCGCGGGAACGTATGGCAATTCGGCCGACGGTGAGCATCGCCAGCAGAATCGCAAGCGGGTACGCAATCAGTAGCAGCAACCCGCCATCGGCGACCCACGCAGTCCATTGAATCTCCACCCAGATTCGCGGCGCAGTCGGGTCGTTCGAAGTCCCGAAATAATTCGCCATCATACCCCAGCGTCCCAATCCGCAGCCGAGGGGATTGTCTGGTAGAAACTTGGTGAACGTATCTTCGAGGAAGATGCCACGATTCGAGTAATAGACTTCGCCAGGGTCCGCTTCGATCAGCGTTTCTAGCCGTTTGACCATCCCTTCGCCACCGACTGCCGACGCCCAAAGGAAGACCGCCACGCCAATAACGGGTACGGCCACGCCGAGCCGACTGACCGCCGAGTAACGTCGCAGGGCCGCCAGAATCGCGGCGAAACTGATCGCGATAATCAGCGTCAGCAAAAAGATCGAGCGGATCTGACTCAGGTAAATACAGAACAGGCCCACGACCATGCCGCCCATTCCTGCCACCCGCATCGTCCATCGTTCGCCAATTGCCAGGAAGCCCATGCCGAACACAAAGGCGTACAACCCGGCCATGCCCGCGCCACCGGGCGAATCGGTGAGGCCCATCGGTCGCCATACCGATTCGCCATTCGCGAGCGTGATTTGCAACCCTTTCGACAACTCGCCCGTCGTTGCGAAGTTGTCCGATATGTTCGGCTGGAACTGTCCGGGGTAATAGATCTGCAACACGCCGAAGATCGAACTGAGCACGTGGAACGACCAGAAAACGGTGAAGAGGCGTACGAGCGTTTGGCGATTCACGGCGAGCCGCGGCACCCAAAATATCGGCCCAATGATCGCCGTGTACAACGCGAGTTGCGCGATCGCGGCGAGTGCGTTTGGTGTCTGCGGATGCAAGAATCCGAAGCCAACAATAGCGAGAATGGCCACCGCGACATTGCGCGCCGGGTGCCGATTGATTCGCCCACTGACGGCAACAATCGCCAACAGGCTCATGCTAAATGCCGCCGAGCGGAACAACACGCGAAACGGTGCCAACGTCTCAAAAAGCAGTGCAAGTTGGCAGGCAAACTGCACGCACACCACGCCGATCACCCAGATCGCAGCGGTCTGTTGTGCGGCCGCATTGGCTCGATTCGGCATGGTTGTCATTTGTTCCCAATCGCTGCGGAAAGAATCTTACGCAACCCGATCAACTGCTGCAAAGGGTCGCAGAGTTCCTTCGCACGATTCGAGCCAATCGAACCGAAAGCATCGAATGAATCGGGCTTCACGATGAAGGCTTTCAGACACGTTGCGAGTGCATCCACATCATTTGGCGGGAGGCGGACGCCGCAAAATTCGTCGACGATCTCGGCCCCACCTCCGATGTCCGATGTGACGATCGGTAGCCCAGAGTATAGGGCTTCGATGAAGACGATTCCGAATGATTCGGACCGTGTGTTCGGCTGGCACAGCACATCGGCCGCGGCCATCAGTTGCGGGATATCGTTACGCTGTTCGAGGAACCGCACGCGATCCGAGATGCTGAGTATCCGAGCACGCTCTTGCAGTTCGCGCAGAAACTCATGCTCGCCGGCTTTCTGCGGCCCACCGACAAACCATGCCACCCAACCGGGTACCGCGCTCAGTTTGCCGAGCGCCTCGATGTGTACCGCTTGCCCTTTCATTCGCTCGAGCCGACTCGCTTGCAGAATGACGACGGCATTTGCGGGTGTGTGCAGTTCGGCACGGATTGCCTTGCGGGTGGCTTCTCGGTTCGGCTCCGAGCGATTTTCTACGGGGCAAGCCAGCACATCGCACGGCAGCGTCGGGAATATCCTCCGCACCGTGCCGGCCGTGAACTGGCTGTTGGCGATCACTCGCGATGGTAGTGTCCGCTTCGCCCAACGGTACAGCCAGCCTGCGTTCGTGAGGTCGTCGTGGACGTAATGCGCGATCGGCAGCCCGAGCGATTTTGCGGCACGTGCAAATACGCCGTGCGACCAACCGGCGTGAGTAATGCAGACATCGAACGGCTTCTTCGCGTGGAGCATTTTCAGCCGTCGCCGCGCGGCCCACACCGTCCACGGTCGGCTAATTCGCACGGCACCGAAATCGTGAACGATCTCGCCGCATTTGACCAGTTCGTCGCGGAGTTTGCCGGGGAAGCACAATCCGAAATGATGCTCGACATCCGGCGTGTGAAATTGCATTTTCGCGAACGTAATCAGACAGCGCTCGATGCCGCCGAACAGGTTCCCGGAGTAGAGGTGCAAGACTTTCATCGGGCGATCGCCTCGCGGTAGATCTCGAGGCTTCGCGCGGCCATCTGCACCGCGTCGAATCGCCGTTTCGCTTGCAAAACGGCTTCGTGGGAAAGCCGTTCGCGCAGGCCGGGTTCCGTAAAGATACGCCGCGATGCCACTGCGAATGCCACGGGATCGTTCACGGGCACGGTCAATCCCGTCTCGTTGTGACGGCTCACCCAGGGCACTCCGCTATGCGGAATATTCGCGTTCACCACGGGGCAACCGCACGCCATCGCCTCGACTTGCACCAGCCCAAAGCCTTCGCTGCGCTCGTTACTGGGGAACCAGAGTGCCGTGGCCGCGCGGTATGTGCCGATGAGTTCATCGTCCGAAACGCGGCCTCGCCACACGACGCGATCCGCCACACCAAGCGACACGGCCAGACTTCGCCACGCGGGTTCCATTGGCCCGGTACCGATGATGTGTAGCGTCCCCGGTAGCTCTTTTAGAGCACGAAGCGCGACATCGAGTGCCTTGTAATAAACGAGCCGCCCTGTGCTCACCCAGATCGGCCCCGCACTGGCCGCACGCAGTTGTTCGGCATGAGCGAGCGATGCAGCGGATGCACTTACGAATGGCCGCAACTCGATGCCTAACGGCAACGCGATCACATTCGAAGGGTACTTCGCGAGCAAGCGCGAACCGCCCGCATACGGCGGACTGTCGGTGAGAATACGCGCGGCGCGGTTGCAAACGAGACGTTCCAAAGGTCGCACCACATGCTTCAATAATCGTTGGCGAACGATGTCGCTATGGTGCGTAATCACGAGTGGGCGAATGTCGGAGTTGCCTGCTAAAGCCAGCATCATCGTGATGTTCGGTGCGTGAAGGTGCCAGATATCCGGTGGGTCTTTTAACAGCTTGCGGAGCATCGCGGACAACCCCGGCGTCACATCGAGTTTCGCCAGATTCGCCACCCGCCCAACTCGGTACACCTGCACCGGGCCATCGCTTTCGACGCGCTCAGGAGTTGGGCATCGCCCTTCGAATGTGACATCGCGACCCGCTTTGTCCGCATGATTCACCACGACGACGCGAACATCGCAACCGAGTTTTGCCTGATGGCGTGCCAGCGTTTGCGTGTGCGTTTCGATACCACCCCGCGCGGGCGGATAATACTTGCCGAGGTGTACGACTCGCAACGTCATCGCTGGGATTCAGGAGGAATGGGAGCAGTCGGCACGACGACGTTCAGTTCGTCGCCGGACAACCAGCGAAGTTGGCCATCTTGCTCGATGACTATCGCAGTTCCCGTTTGCCGTGCCGTCTCGCGTGCCATCAACGCCGCACGCCGCAACGCGACATACGCTCCGTACATCAGCGGGCTACCCGAACGGGCCAACTCCTCTTCAGTCATCGTTTCTCCCTACGTCTAGCAGTGTGGGCTTCTCGCTGCTGTTGTCGAAGTAATACCACTCATGAACGATATCGCGGTAGACTTCACGAAAGTATTTCTGCCCCAAGTCGTATCGCCTGCGAACGGTGTCGCTCGGTATCCCGTGGCCGCCCTGACTGACTCGCAATGCGACGCGGGACAGCGCGAGTTCGACCGATGTCAGGCTGAGAAAAACCAGGCTGATGCGGTAACCGCGAGACTTCCAATCGCGGATTCGCGGGATATACGATCGCGTGGCGAGCGTGGTTTCCAGGCCGAAACTCTCGCCGAGATGGCTTCGCTCCGCCATTTCCTTAAGCATGATTCTCGCGGCCGTTGTTGCGGCTAACTCCGGTGCGAACGGCGACAGCCCGGCCGCGATCAAGTCCGCATTGATGAATCGCAGGCAACTCGCCTCGGCGGGCAGAAACGAGCGTGCGAACGTCGTTTTCCCCGCGCCGTTGGGGCCAGCGATCATGATGATTCGCTTCGCAATCACTTCACCAACTCGGCGAGGTACTTCACAGGTAGCGTGCCGTGGCTGAGCGTGTCTTCGTGATATTTCCCGAGGTGGAAAGCGTCGCCGCGGCTTCGTTGTACGCTATGCCGCAAGCGGTAGAACGCGGTGCGACCGACGAAGTACGTCGAGAGTTGGCAGGAGCTTTGCTTCGCGCGCTGGATCTTGCCGACGGCCTCGGCTTCGGTCTGGAAACCGCGATCGACGAGCAACCGCAATGCCTCGTCGTCGGTCATGTTCGTGCTGTGCATCTTGTTGTCGAGAATCGCATTCAGCACCGCGCGAATGTAAAATTTCAGCTGGTGTAACCGCAGTGACAGATCGCCGTCACCGTAGCCTTCGTCGAGCATCATCTGCTCGGTGTAAACGGCCCAACCCTCGGCAAACACCCCGGAATACAGCACTTTGCGAATGAGCGACGGGTGGCGGTTGCCATACTCGAGTTGCACGTAGTGCCCAGGGTACGCCTCGTGGATCGTCAGGATCTGTAGCATTGAGCGGTTGTATTCCTTGAAGAACGTTGTTTGCCGTGCGGCAGACCAATCGGCGGGCGGCGGGGCCACCGCATAGAGGCTGCTGGCCTTTGGGTCGAACGTCGGCGCGGGATTCAGATACGCCGCCGAGAAGCCACGCTGGAACTCCGGCATCTCGATGATCTCGCAACGATCCGGATTGGGTAGCGTCAAGATCTGCTTCTTGCGGATGAATGTGCGAATCGACTCCACGGATTTGCGGGCATCGCCGACAAATGTCTCCGGCGTACTGCGGTTCGCGCTGAGTTCTTCGAGCACCATGCGGATCGTCTGGCGACGTCCGGCCACATCATCCGCTGGCACCGGCAGTGCCGCGTGCGTTTTGTGCCAAAGTTGCTTCGCCACCGCGTACATTTCCCGCTCGACGCGCTCCGCCTCTACCTCGGCTTCGCGAATGACATCGTCTGCTGTCTGCCCCGCATTCAGTTCGAGTTCGAGCTTCTTCGCGAAGAGTGCTTTGCCTAACCGCCACTCGCCGTTCGAACGCGGGAGCAGTTCGGTTTCGAGGAACTTCTTATACTCGACGAGCGATCGCACTGCTTCGCGACAGGGGGTTGTCAGTTCGCTCGTTGCGGGAGTTTCCCCGCTTTGTGCGAAGATCTCTTTCTCGTAAAAGGCAATCGCACCGGCGGTGCGTTTGATCGCGACTTCGGTGAGGATTCGCGGCGGGTTCTTCAGCGAAGCTTTCGCCGCCGCGACGATCTTCGGCACGTACGTGATCCGCTTCGCGGCGTTGGCGACGTTCCGCGCTTTCGGTAGCGTCGATTGCGAGAACAGCATAAACACGCTGTCCGAAATATACTCGCCGTAGATGCGCGGATCGGTTTCGAATCGCGGTTCGTGCTCCGATTGCCAGAGTTGATACTTCAGCGAATGCAGCCAGATTTCGAGGTCGATCTGCCCCGCACGCGACAGCTTCTTCGCGTCGATTTTCGCTGCGAGATCGGCGAGTGTTTGCGTCGCTTTCGCATCGTCTGCCTTGCGGGCTTCGGGCGAGAGATCGTCGAGGCGGTCGTCGTAATCGTGTAACCCCTGCTGCGTGGCGAACATCGGATGCCTGCGAAATTCTTCGTCGAGATACTCGCGAAACATCGTCGCGAGTTTCGCATCTTCGGGCACAACATCTGCGGCCGGTGTGAGCATCATGGAAAGCAGCAACGTCGGGATCATCGGGTCAGTTTCCAATCTTGGCGGTTACTTACAAATCGGTTCTGACAGGATTAACAAGATGAACAGGATTTAAAAAACGAGTGTAAACTCATCTTTTTCAAATCGTGTCAATCCTGCAAATCCTGTCTAATCAGAGATCGTTATCTTGGCGGTCCAGCTATCGACGTCAAAAAATATCGTCGTTGGTGACGGTGCCGTGTCAGTTGTGCCCACGATGATGGCGATCTCGTATTCGCACGCGATTGTCGGCAGCATCGGCGTTTGTTTCGCGGTCAGGAACTCCACCGTGGCCAGCATTCGGGCGAGCTGTCCCTTTTCGGCGAGCCGCTCGATGAGGAATGCGGGGAGGTCACTCGCTGGGATTGGCTTCATCGTGATATGCCCGAGGCCCATGCCGACGGGTATGCCGCGATCCCACATTTTGCGAAACTGATGGTAGAACTCGCACGCGTACGAACTCAAATCGTCCACTCGCGTGAACGACCGGTTCATCAGCGTCAGCGAATCGGCGATCAGTTCGAAGAGCGGTTCGTTCGCGTTACTCATGCGGGCAACGGCTTCGGTTGGCGGCTGGCATCGGTTGTGCTTCGCATCGGCGTCGCCGCGATTGTGCCGTTCATGTTCGCGGCGGTTCGCGTCAGGATTGCCATCGCCTTCGTCGCTTCTTCGACGGTGATCGTCAGTGGCGGAGAAATGCGAATGACCTTCTGTGCCAGTGGTCCGAGGATGTGAATGCCATCGCCGCCATCGGCGTGATAGCTCGCCAGAACGAAAGCGTTCGCCCATTCGTTCGCGGTCTTGCCCGCGTATTCCTGGAACTCGATACCCCAGACCATGCCGCCGTTTTCGCCGCGTATGGCCGCCACGAACGGGAGACACTTCAACGACACCAAGCCGTCCTCAATGATCTTCGACGGCGCTTTCATGTTGCCAATTACATCTCGACACTCGAACTCGTCGAGCGTGGCCAGCACCGCCGCCGCGTTCAGCGGGTTCGCGCTCCATGTGTCGGATGCATCGCCGTAGCCCATCGCGCCGATGATGTCCGCCCGGCCGACCGCCGCCGCCACGGGAATGCCATTCCCGAGGCCCTTGCCGAGAATGACAATGTCCGGCTCGATGCCGTACGTTTCGAACGCAAACAGCTTGCCCGTCCGTCCGAAATTCGCTTGGACTTCATCGAGAATGAACACGATGTCGTGCTCTTTGCAGAAGCGATCTAGCAGTTGCAAGTAAGCCGCCGGCGGGTGATACGAGCCGCCGCCACCGAGGTACGGCTCGGTAATCAGCGTGCCGATTTTCGCCCCGAACTGGTGCAGTTGTGCGTGTAAATCGTCGAGGTACGGAGCCGGGTTGAAGGCATCGTTCCGCATCGACACGTCGCGGCATTCGTGCATCGGGAATTTGATAAAGCGCACGCGCGGGTCGCGTTCGGCATCGGTTTCCGAACCGGTGATGGCGCACGAAAGCCCCTTCTTTCCGTGAAATCCGTAGCGTGTCGCAAGGATCATCGGCCGCGTTTTGTCGCGGCCCATCGATGCCCAAAGCGCTTTCTGAATCGCTTCGGAACCCGATGCCGCCCACATCACGGTTTCCATTTTCGCGCCGCCGGGGCAACGCTGTAACGCCTTCAGCAACCGTCGGCTCGCCTCGCCTTCGATCGGCGTGATCGCATTGTAAGCCGTCATCGGCACCGCCGGAAAATACTCGTCTTCGTGCGGTAACTGCGAGGGCCAACCCATGTAATCGAAGAATCGTTTCGTCCATCGTGTCGGATTATGCCCGAGGTTCGCCACCAGCACGCCCGATGTAAAATCGTAAAGTCGCCGTCCGTCCGGCGTCCAGTGGAATGTTCCCGCACTCTTCGCGATCACCGCTTGCGTCGGCGTATACGTCCGCAAACTCCGCGGTTCGGTCTTGGCGATGCGGTCGCGATTGAGGTTCGACAGCGGTTCGTCGGCATGATGAATGGCAGTCATATGGCAGGCTCCAGCGGTGGGATATCGCACTGATATTGTGGCGGGAATCCACGCGATGGCCAATCGCAATTCTGGAATTTCGCGATCACACGCTCGCCAGCAAATCCTTCACCTTCTGCTCGATCAGATCGCGAATGCGGCGATACTCCTCGGGCGGAAGTTCTTTTGGGTCGGGGATTTGCCATTCCTCGCGGCGTTTTGCGTTCACCAACGGGCATTCGTCGCCGCAGCCCATCGTCACCGCGACTTCGACCTCTTGCCCGTCGAATTCCGATGTCGATTTCGAACGATGCGTCGTCAGGTCGTAGCTGCACTCGGCCATGTACTCGATCGCACGTGGGTTCACGATACCCGAAGGCCGCGAACCGGCACTGTGCCCCTCGACGCCCGCCGGTGCGTGCATTCGCGCAAACGCCTCCGCCATCTGGCTACGGTTCGAGTTCTCGACGCACACGAACAACACATGCTTCATGGTCCGTTCTCCCGTGGGCGGATAATCGCCCAGATTCCGACTCCGACAATCGCACCGGCCACCGGCGCGGACAGATACACCCACACATGTTCGATTCGCCCCGATACCACGGCCGGCGCGAGCGAGCGGATCGGGTTCATTGATGCCCCGCTGACCGGCCCCGCGAACATCGCTTCCAGCCCGATGACGGCTCCGACGGCGATCCCCGCCAGTACGCCTTTTTCCTTCGAACCCGTCGACACACCGAGAATGACGGTCATTAACATCAACGTCAGAATGAACTCCATGAGCCACGATTGCTCCGGCGAACCGGCGGGCAGCGTAGCACCGAGTGTGGCGTGTTCGGGGAACATCTGGTGCAATAATCCGCTTGCGGCAAAGGCTCCGATCCCTTGTGCCAGTAAGTACGATGGCACCCTACGCAACGGGAACAACCCCGCGACTACGAACCCGAGCGTGACGGCGGGGTTCAGGTGTGCGCCCGAAATATCGCCGACGGCGTAGATCAGTGCCAGCACAATTAGGCCGAATGTCAGCGCGATGCCGACGTGTGTGATCGACCCGCCATGTGTGGCATTCACGACGATTGCGCCCGTACCCGCAAACACCATCGCAAACGTACCGAACGCTTCTGCAAACGCGGCTCGCATCACGACTCCCCCGCGACTTCGTCCATGAGGCACCAGCCCTGTTCGAGTAACCCTTTGACGCAGCGATCGACCAGCCGGTAGTGGATGTTATTTCCTTCGCGACGCGACACGAGAATGCCCAGATCCGATAGGCGTTGGAGTTGATTCGACACCGCTTGCGGCTTCATCCCCAGCGTCTTCGCCAAGTCCGTCACGCACAGTTCGTCCGCCCGAACAATCGCGTGCAACAACCGCAACCGCGTGTCGTTCGCAAGCACCTTAAACACGGCGGCCAACCCGCCCGCCTGAATCGGCGACATCAACCGCCGACTCTTCAGCGGCGGCAACTCGCAACACTCGACTTTCGCTTTCGCCACGATAACTCCTCTGGGACACGATTACACGATACAGTGTAATCGTGTTTTGGCCAGTCGTCATAAATTAGCCGCGACGCGCAGGCTTTGCGTAGCGGAGCGCGTGGACTTCACCCACATCCAGGCAATCCCTAAATATGGGTGAAGCGTACGCGCAGTCCTCGTAGCGGAGCGCGTACG
>JANXNT010000288.1 GCA_025353985.1 Limnoglobus sp. | reverse complement strand
CTAACGAAAAAGAGTCGATTTCATTGGAAATCCTTAAAGATGGCCAGTTGATCGTGACGACCCCGCTTGGAGTCGAAAAGTGCTTGCTGATGACAGCGGAAGTGGTGCGGCCCGTCAAAATTAAGGATTTCAAAGGGACGTGGCTGCCAGTAGTAAAGATCGCACAAATGGAGATCAAACCACTAGGGGATCGCAAATAATGGCGGACATTCTTACGGAGCTACGGAGCGCGTTGGCGACGTTGTCTGGGGCCACGTTCGGGCCGGACTACCTGCCGACGGACGAGATGTTGCCACGTTTGAAATCGGCGGGCGCGGTGTATGCTTTTGCTACTCGCGAAGTCAACGAGCGGTTGTCTAAGTGCGAACAACTGCTCCGATCCGGTCAGCGATCTGAAGCGATTCGGCAGGCGTTGTTCGACCCCGACTTGTTGAAGCGGTTCGCTGAGTTGGACATTCCCGCCCGCACGGCATGGAGCGATTTCGCGGGCCGCAACGGCCTGCCTGCCCCCGCCACGTTGGACAATGTCGCAGCCACGCGATTGAATCAGGCGTTCTCGTTAGAGAAAGTCGTCGAGCCATTATTGCAACAGTACCGAACGTTGGCACTCGCGCGGGCACCGATGCAAAAGCGTCTCGATTTATTGCGATTGCTCGTAAAGGCGGAACCGGCCTGCGTCGCATGGGTGGAAGATCTCACGCGGTTCGAACAGTTCCGCCACGACGAGATTCGGCTCTTGGCCGCACGGGTCCGCCAGAAGCGAGATTGGGATCTCGCGACGCAGTTAGCCGAGGAAGTGCAATCGCCGAATTGGGCGACGAAACCGCCCCTCGACGTCATCGATGCGGTGTTGCGATCGCGCGACGAACTGCTGCGGCAAGAAGGTCAGCGATGTCTAACCGTGCTCGCCGTGCGAATGCGCACCGCGATACGAGAGCCAGACCTTCAAGCCGCCGAGGAGATCGAGGGCGAAGTCCATCAGACTTTGAAAGAATATGGACTCGCCGAAAACGACCCGCTCATGGAATCGCATCAGGAAGGGTTCGCGTGGATTCGCAACGAGAACAAGAAACTGCGGCGGATCAAGAGTTTCAATAAGTCCGAACATACATTGCTGCAATCGATACGCGACGGTCACGATTGGTGGTACATCATGCAGTGCTACCGTGAAGCGTCTGCATACGATATTCCCATCCGGGAAGAAATCCTGACGGCGTTCCACCAAGCGAAACGGAAGCGGGCCACCGTTCAGCGCATCCTCATGCTGGGGATTGGTACACTGATTATCGCGAGTGTCGTTGGCTACTTCATTTGGAAATCCTAACTTCGATCGAGAATGCCATGGCAAAGTGGTTTGTGCGTACTCGCGGGCGCATCATCGGTCCGTTTCCAGAATCGGAATTGAAGTCGATGCGGGAGGCGCGACAACTTCAAGCCTTCGATGAAGTGTCTCGCGACCAACTGGCATGGGAAGCGATCGACCTGTGCCCAGTATTCCGCCAAGCGGTCGTCGTACCTCCGCCACCGCCAATTCAGCCACTTGCGAACGCAAATCCGCCATCGCCAGAAGAGCGCGTCGATCGTTTGCGCAGACGGCGAGTGGGAATGATCTATGGCGGCATCGTTGCCGTCTGCCTGGTTCTCATGACGGTGAGTGTGTTACTCATTCGCAGTAAAGGGTCGAAGCCGGACACCGCGCCAATCAGCACATCCGCAACGGATGTCGCGGCCACGATTCCGCATGGCGTGATCAAAATCTCCTCGGCCACATCGCCAACGGATCGTGACAAAGTGCTATCCTCGACTGTCGGACTCGTCGTTGCGGGGGCAACCTACACGCGCGCCGATGGCACGCAATTCGACATGCCCGATTCGACGGGTACGGGATTCGTCATTACTGCGGATGGCAATCTCATCACGAATATGCACGTGGTGGACGATGTCGTGAAACTCCGTCGATCCGCAGAGCGCGTCGAAATGGAACTGAAATACAAGGTGAAGATCGAACCGAAACTCTGGGTGTTTTTTGGTCACGACGAAAAATTCGATGCCGAGTTGATCCACCGCAGTGAGAATTTTGATTTGGCAATCCTCAAAATCTCGCGGTCGTGCCCGTGGCACTTCTCGCTTTGCGACCGAGCGGCGAAAGAAATCCCAACGTTGGATTTCGTATCGTCGATCGGCTTCCCAGGTATCGACAGGGATGTGATCACCGAAAAGGAAGCGGCCGAGAAGGCGATACGGGATTCGAGCCGCGGTGCGATCCAATCGGCATTCTCGGAGGCGGCATTTGAATTTTCCAAACGCGATGGCAGTTTGACTAAGAAAGCCGAACGCAAGAGTTTTAGCTCCTCGCAAAAAGATTCGTTCGTCTTGCAGCATACCGCACAGATCTTTGGTGGCAATTCCGGCGGGCCGCTCATCACGAAAACGGGTTTGGTGATTGGCATCAACACGTGGGGCCGGCGAAACATTGTCAAAGATAAAACGGGAAAGAATTCGCAAGACGTAGGAGCGTTGAATATCAATTTTGCACTGACGTTGCCTCAGTTACGCAGCGAAATCGATAAGCACGCAAAAGGCGTGTCTTGGCAACCGCTGGCAGAATAAACCGAGTGAATCCTCATTTTATGCCGCACGGCTCCCATAATTCGAGCTTTGCGGCTCGTAGGGATTGCGCGTTCGATGCCCGTTGGGAAACGGGGTGCGTTTGCCGCTATATTTATTGCATCTTCCCCAGCTTGTACTGTAGTTTAGGATTCCCACGCGAATCTTATCCGAATGAAAGGCATCTCGATCATGACGATGCGCCGCCTCGCTGCCCTCACACTGCTTGCCGGTCTGGGTGCGTTTGCCACTGGCCCACTTTCGGGGCAATCACCCGCACCGATGACCGTGCCGGAGAGTAAGTACCCGGACTTTGCCACGTTCGTGAAAGGAGCGAAAGTCATCGATGGTGTGTTTACGATGCACCTCAAGGACGATCACCTTTACGCGGAGATTCAGCCGTCGCAATTCGACCATCCATATATGTTTGCTGCGGCGGTGGCGAAGGGTGCGGGCATGGGCGGCACGACGCTCATCGGCGATGAAGCGTGGGTGTTGTACTTCAAGAAAGCCGGCGAGAAGGTCTTCCTGATGCGGAAGAACACGCGGTTCCGCGCGACTCCAGGAACGCCCGCCGCGAAGGCCACTGATACGACGTACTCGGATTCGGTGCTGATGGCGCTACCGATCCGCGCGATGAACCCGCTTAAAGGGAGCGTGGTCGTCGACTTCAACCAGATTTTCTTCACGGACTTCGCCCAAACCGATCTCGGCTTCCTCGATGCCTCGCGAACGACGTGGGGCAAAGTGAAGGGCTTCAAAAAGAACATCGAATTGCAAGTGGCAGCGACGTTCACGGGCAACCGCCGTCAGGGGCACTTCGGCGATGGCCCCGGCCCCGACGATGTCATCGACAATCGCGGGCTGTCCGTGGTTTTGCATTACTCGCTGATCGAACTGCCCGACCCCGGCTACTCCGCACGCCATGCCGACGACCGCGTGGGGCACTTCATCAGCGTCGTCAAAGACTTCAACGCCGCCGAGACGAAGGAGACGCCATTCGTGCGGTACGTCAATCGATGGCGGCTCGATCGCGCCGACAATTCGCAGTGGAAAGAGGGTGGTAAACTCGCGGCACCGAAGAAGAAGATCGTCTACTGGATCGAGAACAGCGTGCCCGATGAGTATCGTGCAGCCGTGCGCGAAGGCATCCTCGAATGGAACAAGGCGTTCGAAAAGATCGGCTTCCGCGACGCGATCGAAGTGCGCCAACAAGAGGGCGAAGAGTTCGACCCCGAAGACATCACGTATGCCACGTTCCGCTGGGTGACGAACGAGCAAAGCTTCGCCATCGGGCCATCTCGCGTCAACCCGATTACGGGTGAGATTATCGATGCGGACATCCTGTTCGATGCGAGTATGGTCCGGTTCAACAAGGCCGAGTACCGCGTCATGCGGAACGAGCACGGCGAAGTCATGGAACCGGCGAGCGACATTCAGGCGGGCCGGCGCGGGTGGATGATCCCGACCGACCCATTTGCACGTTTCAAAGAATTGCCGAAGGGCCAAGCGTGGAACGAGCGTGCCACCGAACTGATGCCGGATGCGGAACTGCGCCAGAAACTGCAAGCGTTGCGGCACGGTTACTGCCAATGCTCGTCGCACAAATCCGGCGAACTCGGCCTCGCCGCACTGCATTCGATGCTGGATTCCAAAGACGGCGACAAGGTGCCGGACGAACTGCTCCAGCAAGCGATCAAGGAAACGGTGATGCACGAAGTCGGCCACACGCTCGGGTTTCGGCACAACTTTAAAGCCAGCACGATGCTGCCCAACGATAAACTCCACGATACGACGATTACACGCAAGCAGGGCCTAGTTGGCTCGGTGATGGACTACAACCCCGCGAACATCGCGCCGAAAGGCGTCAAGCAGGGCGACTACTTCACGACCACGATCGGGCCGTACGACTACTGGGCCGTCGAATATGCGTATCGCCCGCTAGGTGGCAGCACCGAAGGCGAACTGCCGGAGTTGCTGAAGATCGCATCGCGGGCCGCCGACCCGAACTTGATTTACGGCACCGATGAAGACCTGATCGCGTCTTCGGACCCGCTGATTAACCAGTGGGACTTGGGCAGCGATCCGTTGAAGTTCGCTCAAGATCGTATGAAGGTCGCGCAAGACCTGATGCCGAAACTCGCGGACAAGATCGTCGAGAACGGTGAAGGCTATCAGAAAGTCCGCGTGGCATTCTCGCGACTGCTCGGCCAGTACGGGAATGCGTCGGCGTTGGCGGCGAGTTTCGTCGGCGGCGAAGCGATGTATCGCGACCACAAGGGCGACGCCAACGCACGCGATCCATTCGTACCGGTGTCGGCGGCCAAGCAGAAGGAAGCACTGAAGTTCCTGCAAGAAAACGTGCTAACCGACAAGCCGTTCGACTTCCCGCCGGAACTGCTCCGGAAACTCGCACCGAACCGCTGGTTGCACTGGGGCAACGATGCATCGGTGCGGCGCGTGGACTTCCCTCTGAACGATCGCATCCTCGGCATTCAACAAGTTGCGTTGTCCGAACTGTTCGACCCCGCCACACTGCGCCGCGTGCAAGACATCGCCCGAAAGGCCGCGAAGGACGAGCAACCGTTGACCGTTGCCGACATTTTCCGCGCCGCAACCGATAGCGTATTCGCCGATCTGTCGCTTGGGGACAAAGCGTCCGCAGTGAAATCGAGTATTATTCGCCGCAACTTGCAACGTGCGTATCTCTCGCGGCTCTCGACGATGGTCGTCGGCAGTCGCGGCCCGGCAAACCCACTGGCGGCATTACTTGGTTTAGGTGGCGGTAGTAGCGCACCACCCGATGCGAAGAGCCTCGCAAGAAAGCACCTCCGCGAGATCGGCAAGCGGATCGACGAAACGCTGAAGGGCGATGACGCGGCGGCTCGCAAAGCCGAAGGCAAGCCAATGGACGATGCCGCCCGCGCCTATTTGGAAGAAGCGAAAGAGCAGATCGCGAAAGTCCTCGACGCCAAGGTGAGCGCCGGCGAACCGTAATTACTGTTGCTTCGTGAGTCTCTCACGGAGCTTGGGGAGTTCGGACTTCCAGTGTTCGTACGAATAGCGTGCGTCTTTGGGAAATGTCTCGCGGGGGATGCGGGGTAACGCATCTTCCATCTTGGCGAGCGTGCGTGCGGCTTCGTTGGTGTCGGGCGACTTCGCGGAGAGTGCAGCGTGAAACACGAGGCTGCCGACGACGAGTTCTTCGGGCGTGCCCGTGTGTTTTGCGATCAGTTCCTTACCCTTGGCAACTGCTGCGGCGGTGTCGCCCATCTCGACGAGCGTGTTCACCGTCCAGATTTCGCCCCAGTTACGCAAGAACGGATCGTTCGACTGCGAAAGTGGCTTCAAATACTCCAGCGCCTCGGTGTAAATTTTGACTGGCGCGGGGTCGATCTTGGCCCGTGCGAGTAACGCACTCACCATCCACAAACGGCCCTGGTCGGCGTACGTGCCCGTCGGGTACAACGCGAGTTGCTTGCGGAACCGGCTCTCGGCTTCGGGGTAGGCTTTGTCGCGCATTTGCAACTTGCCGAGTTCGAAAATCGCGCGTTCGTGCGTGACCGCGTCTTGCGGGGCGACAGTTGCGGCATCGGCGAGTTGGGCGTATAAATCGCGGCCAAACTTCGCGGTCGCCTCGGCTTCTTGCTTCACCTGATCCGGACTCAGGCTCGTCGGCGCGGCAGCGAGGAGTTCGTTCCCGCGTGCCACGTGCAACGTCGCCAGCCGATAGCGTGCGGCGTTGGCGGCGCTGCTCGGGACGGCCATCGCTTTTTCCAACGCGGCTTTAATCGCAGCGAAATCGCTTGCCGGTAGCATTTCCGCTTTCTCGACCCACGCTTGACCAGTTTGGTCGGCAGTGACCGTTGGCGATTCCAAAATCTTGTCGACGAGTGCCGTCGCGCTCGCGGTATCGTCGGCACGGCGATAATGCTTGATCGCTTTCATCCAGTGCGCCATCTTGCGGTCGGCATCGGCTTCGAGGTTGCCGAGCGCGGCGAACTCCTTCGCGGCACCGAGGTACTTCGACTTCGCATCGGAAGACCCGACCGAGACTTTCTCCAAGCCTTCTGCCCACGTCGTTTGAATCTCCGCGCGATACTCGGCGGCCTTGGTGCTGGTGTCGATTTTGCCGTATGCGGCAGCGGCCCGGAGTGCGGCGGGGAAGTCGCCTTCGTCTTTGCTCGTTTGAATGACCTGCTCGAATACCGCTTTCAGTTCCGTGTTCGATACCGCTTCCATCGTGCTATCGGTCGGCGTGACCGCCTTCTCGAGATATTCCACGACTTCGGTTCGCAGGCCCTTTGCCATCGGGTCGCGCAACTTCAGTTCCGCAAGCCGCAACGATGCGATCGCCACCGTTGCCGGTTCTTTCGCCGCTTGTTCGAGGTACGGCATCGCCTGTGCGGTTTCGCCTTGTTTTAACAGTGCGTAACCGGTGTGGTAGCGAATCGCGCCGAGTTGCTCGGGTGGCAAACCGGGGGTCGATTGTGCGGCTTCGAACAACTTCACCGCTTCGGGCCAGTTGTTGTCGGCGAGCGCGAGGCGGGCGAGTTGCACCTTCGCCGAGGCGAGCACTTCGACGGGGGCATCGGAACCGATGTCGGTCAACCACGTCCGCGCCTTCGCGGGTTCGTTCAGCGTCAGGTTCAGCTTCGCGAGTTCGAGTTTGCAATTCGCGGCAATTGCGGGCGAGGCGCGGTTCGTGCCGCCGAGGTAGTTCGTCAGTTCATCGCGGGCGAGTTTCCGGTTGGCGGGCGTGGCACGGGTGGCGGTGCGGGCGATCAGGCGCGGGCATTCGCTGCGGTCTTCGCTCGGCGGTGTACTGGCTACCAGCGCGAGCAACACCGCATTTGCGTCGCCATTATCGGTAGCGGCCCGTGCTTTTGCCGTGCGGAACGCCAGCTTTGCGGCATCCTTCGTACCCTCAAGTTTCTTCGCATCGCATTTCTCGAACTGCTTCAATGCGTTCAACCATTCGGCGGTGTCTTCGGGACTATTTTCCGCGAGTGCGAGGAAGCCGCTGCCGGCGAGAAAGTGCGAAATGTTCTTCGAATCGGGATAGCGATCCGCATCTTCGGCGACCTGTTTCGCAAGGTTTTCCACCGCGATTGGGTCGATCGGCTTGGCTTCGAGCGCTGTGACGAGCGATGCCCGGTTGGCCACGTGGCTATCGACGGGGTTCGTCGTCGGTTTCGGCGTGTAAAGGAACGCGACCACGAGCGCCACGGCACCGGCCAAGAACGTCGGCAGTTGCCAGTAACGGCGCGGTTGCGGCGCAACCGCATCGGGTGGCGGCATGATCGGAACCGGGTTCGGGGTGAGCGTTGCGGTCGGCATCGGTATCGGTGCGGGTGCCAAGTCCGTGGCCATGATCGCTACCTATATTTGTGGGCGCATTCTGAATGTTCCTTCAAGTTGAACAGATTTCGCCCACATCGGTCAAGTGCAACCATAAGACCGCTAGGGCCGTTCCTTGACCCGAACCGCGCGCGTCGCTATACATTAGGTGTTGAATTGTGTGGCCTCGACGGTTGTCGGGGCTTCTTTCGGCGTAGGCTTGTGAACTTTTTCACAAAGTCCATTGGCTGAGGGCCACCATGTTGATTCCCTCTCCGGTTGTCACGCCCGCTGGCATCGAACCCGCGTTCGATATCGTGGCGTATTACCCGCTGCTACTGTACATTGCGGCGATTGCGGGCCTCGCCATGACGATGCTCGCGGCCACGCACATCGGATATCTGTTGCCGTTCATCAAGCCGCAAAAGCCGACCAAAGTGAAGCAGATGCCGTACGAGTCCGGGATGGACCCGATCGGCTCCGCACGCATGCAGTTCGACGTAAAATTTTACCTGATCGCGATTCTGTTCCTCGTGTTCGACGTGGAATTGCTGTTCCTTTACCCGTGGGCGGTGATCGCGTATTCGGGTGGCGGCGATCCGCACTGGCAGCAAGTCTTCGGCGGGATCGTGTTCATCGAAATCCTCGTTTTCCTGGCGACACTCGTCATTGCGTATGCGTATGCGTGGCGGAAAGGGGTCTTCGAATGGCGATGAAGATCGACGAAAATGTCTTCGTAAGCAACCTCGATGCACTCGCGAGTTGGGTGCGAAAGCACAGCCTGTGGCCGATGCCATTCGCGACGGCGTGTTGCGGCATCGAACTGATGGCCACGGCGAGCAGCCGTTACGACATTTCGCGTTTCGGCAGCGAGGCGATGCGCTTCAGCCCTAGGCAGTGCGATGTGATGATCGTGGCGGGCCGCGTGGTGATGAAGATGGTGCCCGTGATGCAACGAATTTGGCTGCAAATGCCGGAGCCGAAGTGGTGCATCAGCATGGGCGCATGTGCGAGTAGCGGCGGCGTGTTCGACACGTACGCGGTGGTGCAAGGCATCGACCGCTTCATCCCCGTAGACGTCTACGTGCCCGGCTGCCCGCCCCGCCCCGAGCAATTGATTCGCGCCGTGTTGGACCTTCAAGAAAAGATCCAGGCGACCGGCACGCTGAACGCCCGCGAGTTCGACAAACGCACCGCCTACGAAGGCCCCGGCGACCTCGTGAAACAACTTCCACGCGGCAGCGTCGTCGTCGCCCCCGGCGACTACCGTACCGGTACGAAAGTCCATCATTAAGGGCAAATATGGCAGCCAATTACCTCGTGCCGCTTCAACTCAAGTTCGGCGATACACTGCGCAGCGAAGAGTTTCGCGACAATCATCGCGTCATCGTGCCTGCGGAAAAAATCATTGACGTATTGAAGGTGCTCAAGGAGCAATTCGGCTTCAATATGTTGTGCGATCTCGCGGGGATCGACTATCTCGGCTACCCAGACGCGACCGACCGCTACGGCATCGTTTACTCGTTGACGAACACCAATACCAGCGAACGATTGTTCGTCAAAACCTACGTAAACGACCCCGACCCCGAACTGCCGACAGCGACGAACTTGTGGATTGGTGCCGACTGGATGGAACGCGAAATCTACGACATGTTCGGCGTCACATTCAGCGGCCACCCGGATCTACGAAGGATCTTGTTACCCAGCGAATTCACGAGCTACCCGCTACGCAAAGACTACCCGCTACGGGGCTTCGGCGAACGCCACAACTTCGAGAAACTGATCCGCTCGGAAGGGTAATGAAATACACCCCGATGGTGCCAATTTGAGGTTTTGTTTATGCCGCTGGAAGCACTGGATCCGATGACTGAGGCGGGCGCCGACCGCGAGTTCTTATACACGCTGAACTTCGGGCCACAACACCCGGCGACGCATACGACGTTGCGACTCATCCTGACGTTGGATGGCGAGACGATCGTGAAGGCGGTGCCAGATATTGGCTTCTTGCATTCGGGCTTCGAGAAGCTTGGCGAAGATCTCGACTTCAATCAATATGTGACCATCGTCGACCGGATGAACTATATCTCGCCGGTGGCGAACGAGATCGCGTGGCATCATACCGTCGAGAAACTCATCGGCATTGAGCTCACACCGCGTTGCAAATATATACGTACGATCTTGGCAGAACTCGCCCGGATTAGCGATCACCTGTTGTGCGTCGGCGCAACCGCACTCGATCTCGGTGGTCTCACGGCGTTTCTGTATGCGTTTAACGAACGCGAAAAAATCTATAACATCATCGAACAAGCGAGCGGGCAGCGGTTCCACCCGAGTTACACGCGCGTCGGCGGCTTGATGGCCGATGTGACGGATGAATGGATTCAACTCATCCGCATCTTCGTGGCGAGCTTCCCGAAAGTGCATGCGGATGTGTGTCGATTGTTGAATCGCAATAAAATCTTCGTGGATCGCACCAAAGGTATTGGCGTTCTCACAAAAGAAGAAGCGATCAATATGAGTTGCACCGGCCCCGTGGCACGGGCTTCGGGTGTTGTGCGCGATTTACGCAAAGACGAACCGTATTTGGCGTATGGAGATCTTCAAGATACCTTCAAGGTCGCTTGTGCGAAGGCGGGCGACTGCCAGAGCCGATACTTGGTGCGGATGGAAGAGATGGTGCAGTCGATCCAGATCATCAAAGCCGCGGTGGAGAACCTGCCGAGCGGACCCGTGAATGTGTCAGTCGGCGACAAGCTCGGCATCCCCGACAAGGCTTCGACGTACCGCAGCATCGAAGGATTAATTCAGCATTTCGAGCTGTTTATGTGGAACCGGCAGTTCGAAACGCCGGTGAACGAAGTCTACGGCGCGAACGAAACCGCGAACGGCGAACTCGGCTTTTACATCGTCGCCGACGGCGGCGGCAAAGCTTGGCGCGCCCGCACGCGGCCACCATCGTTCCTGCACTTTTCGATCTTCCCGCACCTCATAGAAGGCCATCAAATTTCCGATGTGCCCGCCGTGCTGGGGAGCTTGAACATCATCGCGGCGGAGTTGGACCGTTAGTTGAGGGAGTACCAATGGCAACGCACGTTCTCGAGCGGGTACGAACCGAGCCGATCAAACAGGCATTGCCTACGATTGGGGGCCGTATGTACGCGATTGCCTTCGACATGGATATCGAATCGCTCCGTCAACATTATGGCGACCCGTACAACAACGCCTACATGGAAATCCGGAGAATACTCGAACGCTTCGGCTTTCGCTGGCAACAAGGTAGCACGTACTTCGGCGGTGAAAGTGTCAATGCCGTAACATGTGTGATGGCGGCTATGGAATTATCGAGAAATCTACCGTGGTTCGCACCATCGGTACGCGACATTCGCATGTTGCGGATTGAAGAAAATAACGACTTGATGCCCGCAGTTCAACAGGCTGCTGAGAGCGAGTGAATATGAGCGTACTGAGCGAACCGATTCGACAAGAAATTCAACGCCTCATCCCGCGTTACCCGCGGAAACAAGCGGTGACGTTGCCGGCGCTGCACCTAGTCCACGACGAGTACCGTACGGTATCGAGCGAAGCAATCGTTGAGATTGCGGAGTTGCTGGATTTGCACCCGTCGGAAGTCCACGATACGATGACCTTCTACGAGTTTTTCAAGGGCGATGGCCAGAAGCTCGGCGAAACGCGATTGTGGGTCTGTCGCGGCCTGGCATGTATGTTGCGCGGCGCGTATGAATTGATCGATCATTGCGAGAAAAAACTCGATGTGCGTTGCGGTCAGACGACCGCCGACGGCAAGATCACGCTCGAATTCGCCGAGTGTATCGGTGCCTGCGACGGCGCACCCGCGTGCTTGAAAGACGATATCCACGTGATGAATGTCACGACGGAACGAGCAGACGATTTAATTAAAGATCTGAAGAGCTAAAAGCCCGCGGACGATCGTCCGTGGCTTTCCATACAAGAGATTGTCATGACATTTGAACCGGTACTACTTGCACGGATTGCGAAACCCAATAGCGGGAAACTCGAGGGCTACCATGCGGATGGTGGCTATGCGACTTTTGAACGGGTTTTGAAGGAGAAGCAGCCAGTCGAAGTCGTCACGCAAGTGAAGGACTCGGGGCTGCGTGGGCGTGGCGGCGCTGGGTTCCCCACGGGGTTGAAGTGGACGTTTTTGCCTAAGGATCACCCCGGACCGATTTACCTGTGTATCAATGCCGACGAGTCTGAACCGTGTACGTATAACAATCGTATCTTGATGGAGAAAGACCCGCATCAAGTGCTCGAAGGCATCATGCTTTCCAGCTATGCGATCAAAAGCCCGTGCGCGTATTTCTACATTCGCTACGAATATGGCGAGGCGTACCGAAACTTGCAGTCGGCGATCGATGAATGCTATGCAGCGGGGATTCTCGGCAAGAATATTCTCGGTACGAACTTTAGCCTCGACATTTACATGCACCGGGGTGCGGGCGCGTATATTTGCGGCGAGGAAACGGGCCTCATCGAATCGCTCGAAGGCAAGCGGGCGTGGCCGCGGATCAAGCCGCCGTTCCCGGCGATCGAAGGTGCGTTCCGCAAGCCGACGATCGTCAACAATGTCGAAACGATGGCCTGCGTGACGCAGATCCTGAAGCGCGGCAACGACTGGTTCAAGTCGTTGGGAGTGCCACCCGACCCGAAGAACCCGCGAGATGCGGGCAGTTACGGGCCGAAATTATATACCATCGCGGGGCACGTCAACGAGCCGAAATGCGTCGAGCTGCCGATGGGCGTGACGTGTCGCGATCTCGTCGAAAAGCACGGCGGCGGCGTCTGGAAGGGACGCAAGGCGAAGAGCGTGAACCCCGGCGGCCTCAGCATGGGCTTCATTGATGTGAACCGGAAACTCAAAGATTCGGATCTCACGGAATACGATATCCCCTTGGATTTCAACGGCCCCGGTCTCGTCGGCTGCCTCGGCCTCGGCACGGCGGCGATCACCGTCATCGACGATCAGACGAGCATGGTGGACGTTTTGCACAACGTCTGCCAGTTCTTCAGCCACGAAAGTTGCGGGCAG
>JANXNT010001295.1 GCA_025353985.1 Limnoglobus sp. | reverse complement strand
CGCCACGGGGTGACGGCTTTCACGATCGCCTTAATACTCGGCGACGCTTGCAGTTGCACGGTATCGCCCGCGCTCAGCGAACGCCCCCATCGCATCGCTTCGTGGTCGAGCGTGAGTTCGAGTTCGCCGCTAAATAAGTGCAGGAACGTCAGTGTGCCCGGCAGTCCTTCATCGATCCAGCGTTGCCGCAGCCAGGTTTTTTGCTCGGTTCGCTTCTTCTCTAACTCGTCCGGTGCGAACTTCGGCTTCTCGGTTTTTTTCTGTTGGAGGCTGCCGTGCATGTCGAATTCGGTGAGTTCGTCGGCGAGCATCACGACCGCTACGGGCGTTTTCTTGCGGTCGAGTTTGAGCCACGCCCAGACGCGATCCCCGGTCTTGAACTGTTCGAGCCGCCCCCACCAACCGCCGACTTTCAGTTCCGCATCGGGTTCGATCGGCCAGGTCTTTTCCTCTTTCTCGCCATCGAGCAACAGCGTGACCGTACGGGCTTTCGCATCGATACCCTTCACGGTGGCGAACGGCTTCGGCAACAGTCGCAGGAACTCGGCCGTCCCCGCGAGTGCCTTCACCTTCTTGTTCGTCTCGGCCGCCGATTTCGGATTCGCGTAAATCGTGCCCGTCGGATATTCGGCGGCCCACGCGAACCATTTCACTTGCACGCTATCGATCCATTCGAGCGTGAAACCCTTCAATTCGCCTTCCACGCAACGGCCGGCCACGTCCCAGTACGACTTCGTTTCGGCGTCCTGTACACGTCCCGAAACAAGTGCCAGCGTGAGCTTTCTGGCAGGCACAACCGGCGTTCCCGCAGGTATCGGAACGCCGCTATCGAGTTGCGACACACCGGTGTCATCGGGCTGCGGAGCCTTGAATTTCCGGGGTTGCGATGCGAGTGGCCGATACGCCGACGCGGTCCGCGTCTTCGGTTCCCAGAGTACGACGAGCGACTCGCCGTTGACATCGTCCAAAATGAAACTGCTCTTTTCCAACTCAGAGATCGGGTAGGCGCGTGCGACTTTCCCGGTCCAGATTCCGAGGACTGCGTCATCGGATTTCAGCCGACCGTCCGGCTTCGTGCGGGACTTCACCGAGTCGGCGTTCTCCGTCGTTGGCAATTCGACCGCCTTGTATTTTTCGAACATGCGATAGGCGACGGCGTTCGGATACTTCGCGAGCCACCAGCCCCAATCGCTAACGAGGGTCGGCGTGGGCGTCAACCGCGTGCCGATTTTCGGTCCCGCGAACGCCACACCACTGAGGCACGAATAGAGCGTGCCATCGGCATGTTTCATCACCATCACGCCGTTCCGCCAGCCGTGGAACCGGAACTCGTACGACGGCGCAAAACCGCGCGCATAACCGGCATCCGGGTCGGCCACGAACACGCCGTAACTGTCGGAGATTACGCGATACGCATTCAAAAAGAAGCGAAACGGGATCGCACCGCCTTCGGAATATCCGCGCGTCCACGACAACACGCGATCGTCGGGTTTGAGTTCCGTCGCGCGGCGTTTGGCTTCGTCGACGCAGTGCGAACAGGCCGGGTTCACGAGCGTCGGAAACGCTTCGGGCTTGCCGACAACCGGCGATGCCTCCGGCCGTTCCGCCGCCACACACACGCCCATCAACAGGGGCACGAACCACACCGCCAAGGCAAATTGTCGCATCGGAAGAGTCTCCTTCGTTAGGTTCGTTCTATTCAGAAAATCATCCGAATACGACAGAGACACGGTATTGGGTTTGTCAGTTCCAGAAGGAACGTGCCGATTGACACTATCAGGCAATTCGTATAAACTAGTTTGCATCACAGACTTGTTTGCGACTGCCGCACGAGAATTTCCGATGAACGACCCCGCGACTACCGACGCGCTTCCGACGCCGGAACAGATGCGAAACTATTTCGCGGCCGCGAAATCGGCCCAGAAAGCGCGCCGGCTCCAGGAGGCATCGCGGGCAATCATCACAGGCAACATTGCGGCGGCCACGTGCTTGGTGGAAACCGTTCTCGTCGTGCAACACGCAGGATGGACGGGCGACACGCTTCGGATGTTTATTTTGGACGGCGTTTTGTTTGGGTACATTGCTCTAGCGGTCTTATCACTGCGTTGGTTGAAGCGCCGGCGTTTGCAGAGTTCCGTTTACGTGCTGAACCAATTCGAAGCAGAGGCGAAGCGAGTGCCCGCTCGACAGGTTTGTGCGATGGCGATGCTCTACTTTGTTGTCATGGTTCTCGTCACGGGAGTTATGTTGTGGACGATTGATGTCAACCGCGTGCCACAGTGGGCAATCATTGCGGTCCTCAGCGTCGGCCCACTTGCCGGCGTTGGTTATTTCGTGAGTCGTTTTGTTATGTTCCGGTTCTGGGAGGATCTCCTGTTCGCGGTGGCCGTGGCTTTGGCGTATCTGCCGTTCCCATTCCAAGCCTGGCATTTGGCACCGATTTGTCTTGCGGCATTTCCGATGGTGATCGTGGGGACGACTTGCCTGCACTTCCGTTGGGTGCGCTGGCAACGCGCATCCGCTCTCCACAATGAGGATTCCGTAAGCGAGGTGCGTTCGTGAGCGATACGCCTTCGATCGTCCTTGACCCCGTGATTCATGAAGCAGCCCGGCTGGTGATCGTGTCCGTGCTCAACGAATGCGGTGCGGCGAGTTTCAACTTCGTGCTCAGCACCACGGGGTTGACGCGAGGCAATCTCTCGGCACACATGGTTCGGCTCGTCGCGTCGGGGTATGTGGAAGAGAGCAAACAGATCGTCGATCGAAAAATGCTGACGGAATATCGCCTCACAAGTGTCGGGCGCAAGGCGTTCGCCAAGTACCGTGTCGAGTGGATGCGACTGACAACGGAGCCGAACGGCCGGGCGACGTAGCTTCTCCGATCCTTCGCGCGTCGAACGGTGGACGGTTTTCGGTTCTCCGATAAGATTATCTACTAATGGTTTGCGCGGTGGGTCGAACCTACAGTTCGGCTCTCGGCTCCTATTAAGATGGCTTCTGTCGAAGTCTAGGGTGCAGGTGGCTCTTGTTCCCGCCCGTTCGGGTCGTTCGACCCACGGGAGTTCGCAACCGATTTCCTTCTGGAAGGAGCCGGACCGCTATTCGGACCGGCCGACGACGATGCTCGATAACGTACGCAATATCGGAATCATGGCCCACGTGGACGCGGGGAAAACGACGACCACCGAGCGGATTCTGTACTACAGCGGCACCAAACACAAAGTCGGCGACGTCGACGACGGCGATACCACTACGGACTTCGACCCGCTCGAGCGCCAGAAGGGGATCACGATCAACTCGGCCGCCGTGTCGATCGACTGGGCCGACCGCGATGGCAACCCCATCTATATCAACATCATCGACACCCCCAGTCACGTCGACTTCACCGCCGAAGTCGAAC
>JANXNT010001249.1 GCA_025353985.1 Limnoglobus sp. | reverse complement strand
CACCCGTGGAAGCGCCCGTGCCACCACCCGTGGAAGCGCCCGTGCCACCGCCCGCGGAAGCGCCCGTGCCACCGCCCGCGGAAGCGCCAGTGCCACCGCCCGCGGAAGCGCCAGTGCCACCGCCTGCGGAAGCGCCAGTTCCGGATGGACCGGCTCCAAGCCGCACGTACGACGAACGAGTTTTCACCCGTAGTATTGAAGATCCCGGCCCATTTCACAACTTTCCAGGGACATTTGACCCTGTGATTTTGCAGGGCACCAGGCAGGTCGTGTCTCCAAACTATATCTTGTATACACGACGTGGGTATGTGAACGGCCAAGCCGGCACGTTTGAAATTGGAGTAAGACCTTCAGGAAATACCGAAGTGATTATTCATCGTTTTTTTAGACCAGACAGATAACGAGGTTTACGCATCATGTACTTTGAAAGTCTCGGCTTTGCAAGCCACTACGATGTGCAATTGCTCGACTCGTCGTACAGTCGTATACCCGATTACCACTTTTCATTACGACGTAGTCCGATTGGAAGTGACTTGCTTTCATTCGACACACACGTGCCTGGTACAAACGGTTGCATTCTTGAAGTCGTAACGGGAAATGGCAATGTATGGACCGGTAAATTTGAGCGAGGCCCAGAGGGAATTAGCGGATTCTACGCAACGCCTGCACGGAATACTGTACTCATCGTGATTGAAGGTCAAGGTTATTGGGTACCAACACAGGAACCCGCTACATACGAAGTTGTTGCTACGATCCCGATCCGACAGGTCATTCGCGTGCCAGAGCGGGACATCGTATTGCTGGTTGATTTCTTGAGAATGGAAGCCTACGGTCCTGAAGGCTTGCTTTGGCAGACGAAGCGACTTTCGTGGGATGGCTTGCAAATCACAGAAGTGAATTCCACGACCATTCGCGGACTCGCGTGGGATTCGCCTGCGGACTCCCAAGTGGAATTCAGTGTGGATACTTCAAAGGGCATTGTAAAAGGCGGTTCCAGTCCCGAGCACTACGCAGCAGCGACTTGACATATAGTTGCTATTGTTGAAGGCCGCCGACATGAACGAAGTCTTTGCTTTCGCTACAGCCGTACAAAATTATGGCACGGATACATTTACGATTCAGTGCTATTTCTTCTACGAGGGCCGCGGCGATGCCGATGTCTTCGCGCCGGTAAACGGTTCGTTGGTGCGGTTCCGCCTTGACGAAGAGTGAGTAACAGTCCGGGTGATGCTCCTCGAAAAGACGATGAAGAGCGTGCCGGAATTCGTTCGAGAATCGATTGCGATTTTGTACTGGGCTTCCCTGCAACCATCCATCGTTCTGGCGGCTCTCATATTCGATGGCGTGTACGCGGGCGCGAAGGAAATCGTATTCGATGGGTCGATCGATCAGGTCTATGGGATCTGGTCGCCTTCGGTTGGCCCGATTCTGAAGCTCGACCGAAATACGATGATGTCGGACGAGTGGAAATCCCTGTTTCTTCGGGCGAAGCGGAATTACGTGTCCGCAACGAACAAAA
>JANXNT010001206.1 GCA_025353985.1 Limnoglobus sp. | reverse complement strand
CTTCGAGACGCGACGCAATCCGCCACAATTGAGAATGGGTGCGACCACCTCCCATGGTATCACCATGGGCTACGTGAGCGATCCTTTCAGGACCGAAGAACAGAACCCGACCCTGAAGGGGTCGCTCTCTCAGCCCATGGTGATACCATGGGAGTCGTGGCGAGTCATCGTGAATCGGGCGTACGACATGTCGTGTTTCGATGACTCAACACGACCCGCAATCGCATAAGGGTGAACGTCCCTCGCTAGCGCGTCGGGCTAACAAGAAGGATTCTTGCTGTGTCTGATGCGGATACTCGCTCGCGAACTTCGATGGTGTTGGCCGCCGGTACGAACTGGTTTGCGTTTGCGGCGGCGCTCGGGGTTAGCTTCTTTCTCACGCCGTACCTGATCGGTTCGCTCGGTAAACCGCGCTACGATATTTGGTGCGTCGTCGAATCGATTCTCAACTATTTTACCCTTCTCGATATGGGCATCGCGGCCTGTCTGGTGCGCGAAATAGCTCGTAAACAAGCCACTCGCGATGTCGATTCTACGAACCGCATCACCTCGGCGTGTCTCGCAATTTACACCGCAGCGGGTGCGTTTGCGATGCTCATCGGCGTGCCGTTGGCGTTCGCATTCGTGCCGATCCTCGAAGCCCGCGATGGCGTCGGGGATGTCCTGGGTTTTGCCGTGCTCATGCTCGCAAACCTCGCGCTGACACTGCCATTTAGCGTGTTTCCGTCGATCCTCGATGGCCTCGAAAAGTTCGCTGCGAAGAGTGCGGTCCGCGTGCTGTTTTTGGCGATTCGCACGGCTGGTATCGTCGTGGCGATCCGTGCGGAATACGGCCTGCTGGCGCTCGGCGTCATCTTCACCGTTACGAATCTGCTCGAGCATTTGGCGATGGCGATGTTGTGCTGCGTGTACTTGCCTGGGCTGCGTTTGCGGATCGATTTAATCGACCGCGCCACGGTGAAAGCGATTAGCGGGTACAGTACCGATGCGTTTCTGGCGATGCTGGCGGGGCGCATTACCGTGCAGACGGGCGCGATTGCGGTTGGCTTCTTTTTGCCGGTGGGGCAGGTGACGTACTTCGCCACAGCGGCGCGGCTCGTCGAGTATGCAAAGACACTTTTGCGAACGATCACCGCGACGCTAACGCCTGGCGTGAGTGCGTTGGAAGCCCGCGGCGACTGGGCGGGAATTCGGCGAATCCTGCTCGGTGCCACCCGCGGCGTGTTGTATATCGTGTTGCCGATCAACCTCGGATTGTGGTTCTTCGGCAAGCCTTTTCTCGCACGCTGGGTCGGTGCCGATTTTATCGTGGGCAGCTACCCTGCACTCGCGATCTTGTCCGCAACGCTCACGATCGGCATCGCGCAATCCGTTGCGTCGCGCGTCCTTTACGGCATCGGAAAGCTCAAGATTTTCGCACGGTTCGCACTCGCGGAAGCGGGGCTGTTCTTGCTGTTTCTGGTAACGCTCATCGGCCCGTTCGGCGTCGAAGGCGTGGCCATCGCGACGACAATTTCCAACGCGATCTTTTGCGTTGCGGTCATCGTTACCGCTTGTCGAGCAGTCGATGTCGGCGTTCGCGAATACGCGGAGTGTTGGTTAAAACCGGTGTGTATTATGATGGTTCCGCTCGCGATATGGATGCTCTGGGGAACGGTCGAACCGACGTGGCCCGCAATCGCAATGGCCATCGCCGCCGGCGTCGTTCCGTATACGCTGCTCGTCGTGGGCATCGAGTGGAAATTCCGACCGACTAGCAAAAAGCCAAGCCGAGAGTTCCTTGGGTGCACGGAAGCCGCGACCCAAGGCTAATCGCTGAAATCCCGTTGGGATAAAAACCGAAACCACAATTAAACCGCTGACTGCTG
>JANXNT010001195.1 GCA_025353985.1 Limnoglobus sp. | reverse complement strand
ATCGCCGCGAAGCCGAGAAAGGTACGCTGGTACCCGAAGGCCATACATTATCGGCAACGGTTTCTGCGTAACTCCCACACCTGGCAATCCTTTTATGGCGACCGGCCAAACCAGCGCGATGATGGCCGTCCGCGACCCCGACGTCCGCCTCATGCTGCGCGTCCGCGATCAGGACGACCCCGCCGCATTTGCCGAGATCGTCGAGCGGTTCCAGCATCGGCTCGTCGCCGTGATGCACCACCTCGTCGGCACGAAAGAAGAGTCCGAAGACCTTGCGCAGGAAGTGTTTTTGCGAGTGTATCGCACGCGGAAGAAGTACACGCCGAAAGCAAAGTTTTCGACGTGGGTATTTACCATCGCGAACAACCTCGCGATCAACGCACTGCGGGACCGCAAACGTCGCCCGCACATCCAGTTGAACGCGAGCGATTCCGGCCCACTCGGACCGCGCCCCGCCGAGCAACTTGTCTCTATACGCGATCGCCCACCAACGCACCAAATTCAGCAGGAAGAACTCGCCGATGTCGTGCGCCGCGCACTCGATGAGTTGAACGAACGCCAGCGCGTCGCCGTCGTGCTGAATAAATTTGAGGACATGGGCTACGCGGAAATTGCCGATGTCATGGGGCTGTCAACGATGGCCGTGAAGTCGTTGTTGAACCGCGCACGAACGCGGCTCCGCGAGATGTTGCAAGCGTACATTTATATGGATGGCGACGCACCGCCGGCCTCCGAGTGACCCGAATGGCAAGCGATATTCCCGACGATCCGAACGACGACCTCGTCGCGTACCTCGATGGCGAACTCGACGGTGCCGATGCGCGTTCGATGGAATCGAAACTGGCATTCGACCCGAAAGCCCGTGCGGAAGCCGATGCGCTCAAAAAAACGTATGACCTGCTCGATTACTTGCCGAAGCCCGAACCATCTGCCACATTCGCCACGCGAACGCTGACGCAGATTTACTCCGTACCATCCGACGCACTGCCAACTGCCAAGCCCCCTGCCCCATCGTCGGCAGGAATTTCTGTTGCGCCATCGCAGTCGGTTCCGTTGCCTGTAAAGCCACAACGAACGGCGTGGACCGTTGTCGGTTGGTGCCTCGCAACGTTACTCGTTACGGTGCTCGGTTATCTCGGCCACCTGATCGCACGACCGCACCTCGAAGCGAACAACGCCGCAAAACAGACCAGCGAGCAGGTGCGATTATTAGAACGACTGCCGATGTATCTCGGCGTCGACGACATCGGTTTCCTCAAGTCGCTCGACGACCCGGACTTGTTCGGCGACAACGATGGCGATGCCCCCGCACCCGCGAAAGTCGCACCGAACGGAACCAGCGAAACGTTCACCTCACCCGAACTCACCAAGCTCGAAAACTTGTTGAAAACCTTCCCGCCAGTGCGTCAACAGCAACTGCGTCAACTCGATGAGGAACTCGAAACACTCGCGTCACCGGTACAAGAACACCTGCTGTCCGTGCTCGAACGCTATGCCGTTTGGCTCGATCGTTTACCCGATGGCTACCGTAAGGAAATCCTCTCCGCACCAGCCGCCCCCGAACGTCTCGATGCGGTTCGGCGAGTGAAGGAGCGCACGTGGCGTGAGAGTTTACCGCAGTTTTTGCGCGAAAAAATCCAAGCCGCCGAAGGACCGGAACGCGAACGTGAACTGGTTGCCGCGAAGAAGCAAGACAGCGAACGCCGACGCATCTGGGAGTTGGCACGGCGCGATTGGGCGAACCTCAAAAACGACCGCAAGCCGTGGCCATTCGAGACGGAAGAGACAGCGAAACCGGTGCAAGACTTCGTGGACAAACAATTGAAACCGCGGTTAAAGCCCGAAGAGTGGCGCGACCTCGACGAAGCACGACAGGAAGCGACACCGACGGCGGGTTACTTCGCGTGGTTGAATTACGGGGTGAAATTGCATCGCGCCGCCGAGAGCCACCCGAGCCTGCCAGAGGCCGCGAACGGGAAAGGGATTCGCACGGCGAACGACCTGCCAAACGAGTTCGTGAAGCAGATCAACAAGGCCGTGGGTGTTGGCGGACGGCGTCAGTTGTTGAACCACCCCGCGGCGGGTAAGTGGCCCGATTTTGCCGAAGTCGTCTGGAAGGAAGCGATCGAGTTGAAGGTGCCGATTCGCTTCCCGCTCGGCCCGAGTAAGCCCGACGATTACCCGAGTGCAGTGAAGATTTTCTGCGAAGGTGCATTAGCCGAAAAACTCGATGCGAAAGATCGCGACGAATGGCGAAAACTCGAAGGAACCTGGCCCGATCACCCACGTCGGATGATCGAACTCGCAAAGAAGCACGACCTCGCCGTACCCGGTGTAACACTGCCAGGGCCGCCGAGCCACTGGCAGAAAACCTATGGCAATCGCCCACTACCGAAGAAATCGCCTTAACCGACAGGGTTATTCAGTGTGCCGATGCCCGTAATTGCGATATCGACAATGTCCCCCGTCGATAGCGTGAAGGCATCGGGTGGCACGATCCCGGTGCCCGTAAGCAGCATCACGCCGTATGGGAAATCGTTCTCGCGGCCGAGCCAGTCGACGAGTTCTTCCGGTGTACGTGCCATCATCGACAGCGACGTTTTCCCGGTGAACGCCACCTCGCCCGCACGGTGAATCGTCAGTACGATCTCGGCCGTACTCAGCAGTGGCATCGCACTCACTGGCGTGATCACTGGCCCGATCGTACACGCACCGGTGTAAATTTTCGCTTGTGGTAAGTACAGCGGGTTTTCGCCTTCGATGTCGCGTGCGCTCACGTCATTACCAACGGTGTACCCGACGATGCGCATATCGGACGAAACCACCAGCGTCAGTTCTGGTTCGGGCACGCTCCACTTGCTATCTTTGCGAACGCGGATCGGGTCGCCGGGGTTTATGACGCGATCTGGCGTGGCCTTCATAAACAGTTCCGGCCGCGGTGCTGAGTAGACTTTGTCGTAGAACTGCGCGGCCCCGACGGACTCTTCTTGCCGTGCGATTTTGCTGCGTTTGTACGTCACGCCGGCCGCCCAGATTTCTTGTCGATCCACGGGGGCCAAGTATCGCAAGCCCGCAGCCGGTTCTGGCGAAATCGAAGGATCGACCAGCGTGCGGGCGAGTTCGATC
>JANXNT010001048.1 GCA_025353985.1 Limnoglobus sp. | reverse complement strand
CGCATCGCCATCGACGCCGAAGATTCTAGCCGGGAGTACCCGTTGGTTCGGTTCGCCACTTGAGAACACGACCGAAATCGCGTTCGCCTGCCGGTTGCCTTCCAGACGACTGTACCCCACGACGTGCGCATTCGTGACGATCAAGCCATCGGCGTGAATGAGAAATCCGCTCCCGCTCCCCTCTTCGTTGCCGACTTTCACATCGACGCGCACCGTGGCTGCTTTGACTTTCCGCAGAGTTTCGGGCGTCAATTCCTTGTTGCCCAAACCGTTGGCAAGTTGCTGGCCACCGACCACAGGCGTGGGCGAAGTGCTCGCGACATCGGGCTTGGTCGATTTCGAAAACAGGCTCACCATGCCAACAATAATCAATACTAACGCGACTAGACCACCGACGCCCATCGCGATCAGCTTGCCGTTGATTTCGCTTTTCTTGTTGCTCGATCGCTTCGGCTTTTTGCGTTGTGGCTTCTCGGCACGCTCTTCGTCTTCGTCGTCTTCGTCGTAAACGGGCTTCGTTTTACGTGAACCGTAGTTCGAACGCGGCGCTGTCTCTCGGGAGTATTCCGATGGAACGGGCACCGGCTGAGGTGGTGGCGGCGCAGGCGGCGGAGCCGCAGGCGGCGTAGGCACGCGAACCTTCAGCGCCGCAACGGGTACATTGGGCCTTATCGGTACGAATGTTTTGCGACACGAGCCACACGCAACCGGCTTCCCGAACAGCTTGTCGTCAATTTGCAGTGTCGCCTGGCAGTCAGGGCACGTCACCGGTTGGGCAGGCATAAGCGGCTCACGTAATAGGGCGTTTGCAACAGTATATCCCGACGAGCCATATCACGCAATCGATTTCTGCTATTCGCAATCCGAAACGCACAATAGAGGGTATGCGATGCCAATTTTTGACGGCTGCGTATTTCAAGATTGGCACAGCGTACGAACTCGTTCGCGCCACCGGCAGACCCGGACCTTCAGTGCCGTGACTGACACCTCAAATTCATGGGCCAACTCGCGGTACGACTCACCGTTCGCCAAGCGAAACTCGATAGCAAACTGTTCGTCGGTAAGAATCACACGAATCTGGGAGATGGATTCTGTCAGCTCTATCTGATTCCGTTCGACTTGTCGGTAGGTGCAACGATACCGACGCAAGCGTCGGTGTTTCTTTGCTCTGTTGTGCGGCATACGGTCGAGACGGGATCTGCAAGCCTCGTCAAAACTCTCATCTCGATGAATGACATCGAGTGTTTCGTAGAGTTGTTCCTCACGCCCGCAACCGTATTTGTCTACACGGCCTGGATGGGCTTCCCTGGCACGATCTGCGTAATATTGCCAATAAGCAGCGAGATTTTGGTCCGAAATGGACGTGGTGTAACTCCGTTTTGGGTTTTGACCTCGGCGTTATGCCGGACCAACCTCATCTCACAACCAAGATCGATCCCGACCGAGTATGAGGGACGTTATGCCCACATACTTGGTGAATTCGGCAACGACTCAGTGGCAGAACAACCGCACGGCGCGGCTGATGTTTGAACAATAGTGGGTAAACATGCAACAGGTTACAAAAAAATCCGGCCACCAAGTGGTGGCCGAGGAGGTGAGTTGGTGATTCCAAGGAGTCGTCAAGCGATGATGAACTGCGTCTCCAGAACATCTGACCAAGCCTTACGTAAATTACGAAATAGCTGCGATTGCTGCTCACTCGGGTTGCCGGTTGCCATTTGAGCCTGGGCACGAGCGAGCGAGAGCAACATTAACTCCAGCCCGAGCAGCGCCTTACGGGCCGATTCCGCTACATCTGACCCGATGCCCTCCACTTCATCACTTTCAATCGAAGGGATTGCCTTCTTGGCAAGGTCGGCGAGGGGTTGCCACACTCTGTGGTAGAACGGATGGGCCGTATTCACCCGCAGGATCAACTTTCCGAATTGGTATTCCGTGTCGTAGAACGGGGCGTACTCCATGTGCTTGAAGTCAGTTAAGTACTTTGTCGAGTTCACACGTTGGAAGGCTTGCTCTTCTGACTCGCCCTCTTAGCGAAGGCTGACAGCTAGCCCACGAAGGTTGGCCTCTAAAGCGGCTTTTTGCTCAAGAGTGTCAGTAGGTGGGGTCGGGAGCGCACTCTGCTGGATATTATCTACTTCCGTCGCATGCCGTTCGGCTTCACTCGTCTGTCCTGCCTGCTTCGCTGCAGTCGCTCTGAGCTGTTTATCCTGCACCGATTTCTTCATGTTGGTGTAAGTCTTCAAAAATCGACCATCGGCATGCTCGAGGATGGCGTCAACTGCATACTGTTTGAGGCGCACCCCTTGCTTGTTCGCTGCGATCCCGAACGCCTCGTCTGCATCGGCGTTGAACTCGATCTCGACACGCAGCCATGCGTTCGATTGGTGTTTTTTTACCTTAAGTCGCGGTTCTGCCCCGATCTCCACTTCGCGTCCGTTCCGGATAAAGGAAACAAAG
>JANXNT010001045.1 GCA_025353985.1 Limnoglobus sp. | reverse complement strand
GTTTGTTTCGGTCGCTGACGCCAATCGTAGAGTCGAGCGCACCCGAACCATCCTGACCGACACCAACATATAACCATCCGAATCTCAGATCGGCGCTGGGAGGTCGCTCGCCGATTAGTAAAGTCGAAGAAGTTCCATCCGAGATGTGTTCTAATCGCATCTTGGAATTGACGTAAATTACACCATCATTTCGACTCGTATCATTCCCTGCATTAGCGAGGTAAGAAGAGAGTGCGACGTGTTGCGATTTACCTTGAGAAAATACCATCCAAGCGGTTTGCGTTCGTGGATCGGAAGGACAGGCAAAAATTGGGTTCAGCCGATCGAGTCCCACATGTGCAGGTACAGACCAAAATGGATCGCGGGATCGCATATAGTCCGCGACCGTTTCACTCCAAGCCGCTTCCAGTTCCAAATACGGTGCCAGTCGAGTCTGCCACTGAAGGTATGGCATTCTCGTTCGTCCCTTGCGAAATGCAGAAGGTAACGCTCCTGCGATATCGTGGAAGTGATGACTGGCTAACGCAATCTGTTTGAGATTGTTTCGGCAACGGCTCGCATCGGCTGCGGCTCGCACTTTTTGGACTGCCGGTAAAATCAAACCAACGAGAATCGCTAAAATGGCAATAACGACCAACAGTTCGATTGAAGTATATCCGGAACGGCGATTCATAAATATTATTCCTCGTCGTACGAATTAAGCGGAACGTTTAGATGTCCGGCGAGCAAAATAGGCGATGACGATTCCAACGAGTGCAAGTACACCTGCACCGAAATAGTAAATCCAGCGAGACGTTCCCGTATCGACATCGGGAATCGGCTGTAAATCGAGTTGTTTCGCCCGAAAGTCCATCGAATCGATCGTTTGCATGACAGCAGTATAGTTTCGATCTAGTTTACCATTGCGCCAGACGGGACTTTCTTCCAAATTCTTGATCTCTGGAAATCGAACGGGTTGACCTTCATCCAACTTCAGTCCTGCCAATTGAAAAATTTCGTCTGATATGTGGTCCCCGAAATTCATCAATTCGACAACGAGCATCTCATCGAAAATGATTTTACCGTTCTGGGTGCGAACGTGGTGGATGGTCATTGGGAACCAAGTGTCGATTCCCTTCAACTTTTGATAAGTAATATCTGTGACCTGGAGCAGGCCGCCACTATCCTCGAATCGAATCGGATTCATGCCGAAATCGCGGCAATACCAGCTTTTCCTGCTTGCCGATCCCCCACTTTTGTTTACGACGGGAATTGTCACCACGTAACAGGCAGAACCTTCCCGCTCGATGGATTCGATTTTGCAATCTCGCACACGGGTGATTTGATCCAATAAACTGGTGACCGGGGTTGTTCGATATCCCGACAAATCATCTGGAAGTAGGCCCAAGCCGCGCCAATCGATTCGCCAATTGTCTCTCGCATCGAAAGCAGCGTCCAATTTCTCAAATTGAACGAGCGATATCGAGTCTTTGCTTCCGACTTTTGTGAACAGGGCAAAACCAGGACGTTCGCAGTTACGACAAGTAATTGATCGACGTCCTACATGTTGCTTGTCACGTGTACTAACGATTTTTGAAACGTCCGTTCTAAGCAAACTGCCACGCGACCAGACCGATATGATACTCGATTCGCTATTTTCTGCTTTGCCAGCTTCACTTGATTTTGATTCGCGTTTGAATTCGAGATGATATTCGCTGGGTAACATCTTGCGCGACGACAGTACATTCGATACAAGATTCGCTTTATCAATTATATTCTGCGCCACAATTTTTTGAGTAGTTGCATAAATCGTGAATGCGGCAATGAGAATTCTTAGCAACGGGATAAATATTCTCACTTCAAACTCCACGAAATCAATGTTATAACCAGATAGGATGGCCGAAATACGATTTTTTAGCGCCACATGGCAATTTCACGGCAGTAACAAACTGTCAAAGTATTTATAATTGTTACCGCTATGATTCAAGAAGATCACCAATCGCCGTCACCTGGAAAATACTCTATTGCTGGATGCACACAAGGCACAGTGACTTTAACAGTCGCTTCTTCTTCATAAGTTAAGCCTGCATCGCACGTACTATGACTGTAGATGCGGAAGAGCATTCCTCCATCTAAGCCGGGCGAAGGTATTTCTGTATAATGGTTTTTCAAAACACACTCTTGGCGAGTTACACAAAGGGCCTTGATCGGAATGTATCTAAAATAAGCTTCCTGGCATGTAGTACTTAGAAAAACAGGTACTGCAGGGTTCACAGGCATCTGGCCACATCCGAAATTATCTGTCGAGACTGATACTGTTGCGTAGATCGATTTACACGATGTTGTATATCTTGGAATCAAAAAGTCTTGCTCGTCTTCCAGCAATCTACCATACTCAACGTCACATTTACTGGGTGTATCTCCTGAGCAGACTTTGCTAATTGCCCTCTTTGCCCCGCTAGGGTCACACGGGGGCTCTGCTTTGCTGACATAACTCAGCATGACCACAAGAGCACTGAAGGCAATCATTCTCAGCACGTTACGCATCGCATCACTCCTTTACATGAGTAGTCGAGTCCGACAGTCGAACCCACATTTTGACCTCAGATTCATCCGGCTGATCGGTTTGAGCGGTCAACCACAAATGCCCTGAATTCCAACCTGTTACAGTTGGGTCAAATTCCACTTTTATACTGCGCTTGTCCGTTCCCACACTCGCTTTGATGCTGTCGTGACTCGTCGATGCGTTCGTAATTTTGAACGGTCGTGCGGTTTTCGAATAATAATTCACCGTTTGCACTCGGCTCGCGGTTGACAACTCCAGCATTTCTCGATCGGCATCGATCACGCCATTCACTGTTGCGAGAACTCTTCCACGCAAATCACCCGTAATTCCATTCGCACCTGCGTAAGAGAACGTTACCGCTTCGCTCGCACGCCCTCGCTTGTTGCGAAGCGACCACACAAGCGAAAGCTGAGAGACTTCACCTGGCAGTATCGTTTCGGGAACAACTGTGGCTTCAGAACAAGAACAACCTTTTGTTATTGGTCCGATTGTCACTGGAACCGAATGCGTATTGCTTATTTGGAATGTGACTTTGACGACCTGATCGCGATTCAATTCACCCAGATCTTGCGTAGTCGGCGACATTGTCACTGAAGGGATAACCACCACGCGAGGTTTCGATCCTTCAATTATGAGATACACCGAACCAATCATAAGCAAAAAACTGAACATCCAAAGTATTAGTCGGACGCGCCTCGGGCTGAAGGGAGAATCAAGCTGCTGCTCGGCTGCTCGGCTGCTCGGCTGCTCGGCTGAGTATCAGACATGTGTACTCTTCCTGATGGAAAGTATTTTTCTTTAAGGAAATGTAGCATAACTCGTTACCGCTGCAATAGGCAGTTCCAAATTTGTTTCGATTTTTGTCAAAGTATCATTTTGGACACGAAATTGACAGTTCTTGAGTTCATTACCATCACATCCAAATCGGAGTGTGCTTTCGCTATCTCCGGGTTGGGCTTGGATTTGATGTTCGCCATTACTGCTTAGCGCCGATGACCTTTTGCAGTGGCTGGATCACGTTTGGCACGATGTACTGGCCAACGATTTCATCGAGGACGCGACGCTGGTTCCGGTACGAATCGACGAACGACTTGAATGGCTGTTTGCCCCAGAACTGTCGGACCGTGAAGTACACCGAAATCGGTGCTTCGGGGTAGTTGCCGGTGCGAACCTGGAACGCGCTGGTGCGGGTTTCGATGCTAAGACGGCCTTGTAACTGGCAGGCTTCGTCGAGCGCCATTAGCATCGTGGGTTGGAACGACAACACGCGGCCACCGGGGATTTGCGTCAGGCTCTCGAACGGCGTGTTCGCCGCCAGTGCCTCGGCGACGACTTCATCGTGGTTGCCTTGGTACAGGAAATCGAAGTAATACAGCACGTCCATCGCTTCGGTTTGCAAGTTACCGAGGTCGAGGTGGTACGCCGCCATCTCCAGGACTTTCTCGTTGTGTTCGTCGGCATCGTCCATCGCGGGCGGGTTCACGTAACCGGCACACAACCGGCGAGTATCGAGCGACGACCAGCGGTACGCGCCGGTTTCGCGGTCTTCTTCCAGTGCAAACTCGCCGTTGTCGCGCTTCTCGAAGTCGGTCATCGATGGATACGTCTTCTGCATCGCTTCGAAGAAGTGCAAGACCGTCTCGCGGCTCGTCGGCATCTCGATCTTCGACATCAGGTACGTCGAGGTGCCGAAATCATCGCAGAGGGTGCTGTACGAGTTGCTCATCGACGGTTCCTTTCGTCAGTCATCAAAGTAGACAATATCGCGTCTTTCGGGTTCGCTTCTGTAACATTGTTCGGAGTCGGGTTACGGAATGCAAGTCTGGTAGTGAGAATGCGACGCGGAAAGGATGCGCGAACCCTGCGCCGATCCGAACGCATCATCTATAAAATACCAGCGACCGCCCGATTACCGCACCGCCAGAGATACCCCGACAGTGACGATTTCCAATCTCGAAACGCAGTGTCGCGACATGGCGGAACGTGCGAAACGCGCGGCCAGCCAACTCGCGCTCGCTTCGACGGCGAAAAAGAATGCCTGGCTACGTGCCGCCGCCGATTTGCTCGAAAAACAAGCCGAAACGATCGTTGCCGCCAACGCGAATGACATCGCGAACGCGCCGGGTTACGGCCTCAACGCCGCCGCCATCGACCGACTGACACTCACACCGACGCGCATCCGTGCCGCCGCCGAGGGCATGCGCCAAGTCGCGGCGCTGACCGACCCAATCGGCGAGGTGCGCGAGGGCGGCGTGCGACCGAACGGGCTGCAAGTGCTGAAAATCGGCGTGCCACTCGGGGTGATTTTCTTCCTGTACGAATCGCGGCCGAACGTCACCGTCGATGCCGCCGGGCTGTGCGTGAAAAGTGGCAACGCGGTCATCTTGCGCGGCGGCAAAGAGAGTTTGCATTCGAACGAAGCGATCCACGCGATTCTCGCAGGCGAACTCGCGAACCACGGGCTGCCCACCGATGCGGTGCAACTCGTCGCCACCACCGACCGCGATGCGGTCGGGCATTTTTTGAAGATGAACGACCGCATCGACCTGGTTATCCCGCGCGGCGGCGAAAGCCTCATCCGCCGAGTGTCCGCCGAGGCGACGATGCCGGTGCTGAAGCATTATCTCGGAAATTGCCACGTTTACGTCGATAAAGCCGCCGATCTGGACATGGCCGCACGCATCGTCATCAATGCGAAGTGTCAGCGGCCTGGTGTCTGCAATGCGGCCGAAAGCCTGCTTGTTCACGCCGATGTTGCGCCAATTTTCGTACCGCGAATCGTAGCATTACTTCGCGAAAATCACGTCGAAGTGCGTGGCTGCGAAGCCACCCGCAAGCTAGTGCCCGATGTCTCGCTCGCTGCCGAAGCCGATCATGCCGCTGAATTCCTCGACTTGGTCATTTCGATGAAAATCGTCGCCGATTTCGACGAAGCGATCGAGCACATTCGCCGTTACGGTTCGCAGCATACCGACGCGATTATCACGTCCAATATTCAAACCGCACGCCGGTTCACGCTCGCCGTCGATTCGGCTGCCGTCGTTGTGAATGCGAGTACGCGATTCAACGATGGTTTCGAACTCGGCCTCGGTGCGGAGATCGGCATCAGCACCGACAAGTTCCACGCCCGTGGCCCGTGTGGTTTGCGGGAGATGACCTCGTACAAGTACATCATCACCGGCGAAGGCCAAATCCGCGGCTAAACGCGATTTTGCGCCACTCATAATCGACGTAAGTCGGAATTGCGAACGCTCCAAAACCGTGTTTTTCGTGTTTTTTTCGTCTCAAAATGCCACTTTTTGATCGCAAATCGCTTATCGGTTTCGGGCGTTTTTGCCGTATCTCGCAATATTGTCGTGGGTTACGTCGTCGGCCCTTCGATTGACACTCGCCAAAAGCATCGACCAAATCGGACCAAAAATCGACCGAATGGGTACCAAAATGGCACCAAGATTGACCGGAAGCGACATTTCTGTGTCATTTTGAGACACTTTTAGGTACCGTCCGCGCACGACGCGAATTCTGACTTACGTCATTTAAACGAAAACTTATTGACTTCGCGAAATCGCGTGGGCGAGCACTTTTGACGAAACAGATATTGATTGATCTGCTGCACGATTAAAATGACAATACCTCAACGGCGAAGACCTTCCAACGGTGACGAGTCACCCACGGGCTGGCAGCATGAATGAGATTTTCCGATGCGTGGCGGAGGCGGTACTTGAAAATGGCATCAAGGGACTTGCGGGTATGGTTCCCGGTGGGCCGTACGTTTATGCGGTCGGCGAGAGTGCGTTCAAGAAATATCGCGAGCGGCGGCGGGACGAACAACAGCACGAAGACTTCCTCGAACTCGCGAACGTGAAACTCGAAGATGCGCGGGTCGAGGTCGTGCGAATCGTCAACGAGGCGGTGGCCCAGTTGCCCGCGAGTGCGTCGCCGAGCGACGAAGAAATCATCGACCTCGTGCAGTATATATCGTGCATTCCCGATGCCGTGCGGCAATCGCTGAAACGCCCCGAAGACCCGATGGGTACGACGCTGCCAGATGGTTTCGCGCTGAATTCGGCGAACGACCTCGTGAAGGTGCTGCCACCGCGTTTACCGCGATTCAAGGCAAATATGTCCGTCCCGCATCGGCCCGCGTTGACGCTCGTTCGCCTGCTCGGCATGGGCGGTTTCGGCGAAGTCTGGTACGTTCGCCACGATAGCATTCGTTCGCTTTCGGGTGCGATCAAGTTTTGTTTCGACAAAAATGCTCGCGATCTGATCCACGAAGCCGACCTCATCGACCGCGTGATGGCAGCGAAGCACCACCCGAATATCGTGCCGTTAAAGGATGCGCACCTCGAAGGCGATACGCCGTGGCTGTTGTTCGAATATGTCGGCGGTGGCTGCCTGACCGACTCGATTCATGCGTGGGCGGCGCTGGCGAACGAACAGCGTTTGCCAAAGGTTCTTGCCGCCATCGAACAACTCGTGCGAGCGATCGCACACGTTCACACGCTCGCAAACCCGATCGTTCACCGCGACCTGAAACCGTCGAATATCTTGCGTGACGAAGACAATCAGACGCTCCGCGTCACCGATTTCGGCATCGGCAGCGTCACCGCAAAAGAGATGAACCTGCTCGAAAGTCGCGGGCAAAGCACGCAAGGCGGGCGGTTGCTGAGCTACATGCGCGGCTCGCACACACCGACCTACAGCAGCCCACAACAGCGCCGCGGCGACGACGCCGACCCCCGCGACGACGTCCACGCACTCGGCGTCATCGCGTACCAGATGCTGACAGGCAAGCTGGATAGCGGCCCCGGAACGGGAGCCAGCCGCGCCCTGAAACGAATGACGGTGCCCGACGATGTATCGGAGTTGATCCTCAGTTGCGCCTCGGAGGAACTCGAAGATCGCCCCGCAAACGCCGCCGTGTTGCTGAAGCTATTCCGCGCATTGGGCAAGCCCGAAACGATCCGCGTACCCGAAACGATCGTGCCGCTGGTAGCCGCACCGGTGCCGGTTATTGCGAATCGCACACCCAGTACATCCGTTGCCAGTTTAGCTGAAGTGAAGGAAGTTCGTGAAGAGCCAACCGATAAGCCAAAGCGTTTGCGAAGGGAAGACGATGTACCCGCAACTGCGAATCGCTTGCCTGATCGGCCAAAGACCAGTTGGGTGGAGGTTTCGAAAGTTCGCGAAGAGCCTGTACCGAAGGCAAACGCCACAAATTGGCCGCTAATTGTGATCGCAACGCTGTTGGGCTTGATCTTTGTGGTGTGCAGTTATTTTCTAATATCGCGAACGAAAGTCAGCCCGCCCTACCCAATTGCCGTGACGAGTAAGCCGACTGTTCCTGCGCCAGTTGTTACGCCCTCTCCAATTGTCGTAAAGAGTGAGCCGACGGTTCCTGCGCCCGTTGCTGAGGTGGTGGATCGTTCTACCCGCAAAGGTGGCGACGAGGTTTCGTTCGAGATCGCCGACGGCGAGAAGATGACGTTTTGCTGGATTCCAAAAGGCAAAGCCATGCTTGGCTCACCAGAGACAGAGAAAGGCCGTAGCAATGACGAAAAGGAACACGAATTTGCGACCGAGGGTTTTTGGTTAGCAAAGACGGAATGCACGCAGTCTCAGTGGAAATCGGTGATTGGGGAGAACCCGAGTTGGTTCAGTTCTACGGGCTTTTGCAAAGCTAGGGTGAAAGATTTGGATACGAGTAGTTTTCCCGTGGAGTATGTGAGTTGGGATGACGCGCAAGTTTTTTTGAAGAAGCTCAACGCACTTGGTGACGTGGCGAAGGCATTCGGCAAGGCTGGTGTTTTTAAGTTGCCTCACGAGGATCAGTGGGAGTATGCGTATCGTGGCGGCAAGGGAAACAAGCAAGCGTATTACTGGGGTCAAGTGTTTAGTGGCAAAGAAGCGAATGCGGATAGTGATCCTTCAACGCCGCGTACGACGTCCATTCTCGATATCATTGATGGCAAATCTATCACGAACGTAGCCAGAATAACCACTATTTTAAATCGACCTACGACTGTTGGGAGTTATGCAAAGGTTGCAGCCCATCCGTGGGGCCTTTCGGACATAACTGGCAACGTAGATGAGTGGTGTGAAAATTGGCATTTTAGAGATCATGAAAGTCGTGCCATTCGTGGCTGCGCCTGGGTCGGCGATTTGGAGCATTCTCGTGGCGCGTTTCGTGATCGCTCTCTACAGTCGATTCGTAGCTCCTTCACAGGTTTGCGTGTTTGCTTCGACACCGCTAGCCAAGAGTGATCTCGCATTGTTTACGAGAGTTCCGCCCGCGCTTCGTTCCGCAAAGCCTACGCTGCGTGGCTAAACGCCGATGCCGATTTTACAGTGGCAATCTTGGGCTGATGGAACCGGCCCTACAGGCAGGAAAACTGCGACTCCGGAACTGGGGTATCTTCACGCAAATCCCGGCGCAAGGCGAGCGGGGAGGTCACTCCCCTGATTCTTCCTGGGTCGTGCGCGATGTGCATTTTCGATGACGCGATCGTTCTCCGTTTGCGTTGCATGTGTCAATCGTGCCAGCCCGCTGCGCAAGCAAGGGGTTGGATTTCCACGGTCGAGATACTGCGTGGAGTTAACT
>JANXNT010000980.1 GCA_025353985.1 Limnoglobus sp. | reverse complement strand
TCACCCGACCCCTTGCGGGGAATCGGCTCAGAAACAAAGTGCATCGGGGCGGAAATCGCAACTTCAAAATGCGCAAGCAAGGGGTTGGACTTCCACGGTCGAGGCAGTGCATGAAGTTTCTTGCGAGTACCCCAGGATTGGACGTCCGTGTTACTTGACTGGCCCCAGATTCATGACCGGTTGCAGTGGCACGTAGCCGACTTGTTGTACGCCACTGGAAGGGCTACCTTCGCGGGCTTTCCGTAGTGCGACGGACGGGTCGGGAACGGAGGGTAACTTCGACTGCGTGCTCGGGATCACGGCGGCTTGGCCGTTGCCGGGCGAGGTGAAGTCGAGCGTGACCGTTGAGGCTTGTGCGAACAGCGTCATTGTGCCGGGTTGATCGTATCGCGCCTGAATGTTTAGGCGGGTCACGTCGCGCCAGCTTTCGGGCCACGGTAGAAACACGGCAAAGCTTTTCCCGAATCGCTCGTCCATCACGACGAGCTTCTTCAAAGTATCCGCCGTGAAGTGCCAGACGTTCGGTTCGTGGACGGGTGCGCCCGGTGCGCGATCCGTGCCATCGCTGACGATGATCGTGAGGTCGCCGTGGACGTCGGCGGGCATGAGTTTCTCGGTGTAAAGGAACACCTGCCCGACGATGCCGGGGTTCAGCGTGCCGTTCTTGCTCGGATCGGGCAACTGCGCGAGGCGGTTCTGCCAGGCGAGCGCGAACTCCTTCGCGGGCGCGGCCTTGTCCGCTTTCGACATCACCATCGGCGCTTCGCGAGTTTCGACCGGCGGCTTCGTTACCGTCGTCGTTTTCGCCGCCGTTTTCGGGAAGTAAAACCGGCTTAAACTGCGGTCGAGAAAGTTGGTGCCCGTACACCCGGTGGACAGGGCGATGGCGGCCACGGCGGTTATCTTTTGCCAAAGACGGACCATTTTTGCCCCTCCTTGGGCGGTGTTGTGGGCTTGACGGGTTCGACCGGTTTCGTGCCACTTCCTGCAGCAGGTACCGGCGTCGTGATCGCTTGTTGCTGAGGAACGTTAAAGGTCGAGAGTGGCTGCGGATGCACGAATGCACCGGCACCGGCGGGTGGCACCCACCCGGCGGGGATGATCGCGGTCGTGCCACCGGCTGCGGGCGTTGGCACGATCGTTGCGCCACCTGGTTGAATGCCGCCGGGTAACGTCTGTGGGAACGGCAACGGCAGGCTGTCCGGTGGCACGCCGATGATATTGCCATCGGGTTGAAGGCCACCGGGCAGGATCGACGAACCGGGCGTCACGTTCAATTCGTAAGTGGCGATCGGGGTGCAAATCGCACCATCGGGTGACGGGTTGAAGTACGGATTCTGCCCGCTCAAAACATCCAGCCCGTGCGAATGAATGTTCGCCACTTCCTTGTACGTCCAACTCATCTTTCGGGCTTCTTCGGCAGTGATCCGCGCCTTGTCCGCCTCGGAACGCACGATGTGCGGCGTCACGATGAAGATGACTTCACGGCGCTCTTGAACCTGCGTGCGGTAGCGGAACGCGGCCCCGAGGTACGGAATGTCGCCGAAGTACGGGATCTTGTTCTCGATCTTGGTGTCCGCACGTCGGATCAATCCGCCGACCACCATCGTTTCGCCATCGGATGCGAGAACGGTCGTTTGCACCGTGTTCACGTCGATCGGCGTGGCGACCACCCCGTTACCGATCTGAATCTGCGTCGGGTTCGGCGTCGAGACTTGCGGCTCGATCCGCATGAGCACCTTGCCATCGGGGTTAATCCGCGGCGTGACTTGTAACGTCACACCGGTGGCGACGTACTCGATACTTTGCGTGATGACGCCGACCGTGGCATTCGTGCCGGTTGGCCGTGGAAACTGCTGGCCTGCTTGGAAGAAGCCGGTCTGGTTGTCCGTGAGCAACAGTTGCGGCCGACTGAGCACTTCGACGCGAGATTGCGCCTGGAGGGCACGAATGAGCAAGCTGAAGGTATCGCTGGCCGCCGAGAAGACGAAGCCACCGATGCCACTCGTACCCGCCCGGCCGACGCCGAGGTTACCGAGGCCCTGGAAGCCGACGACGCCACTATTCGCAGCCGTCGTATTAGGCAGTGGGGCGGTCGTGTTGAAGTTGTAACCCGGTGTGCCCGGCGATGATCCCGTCGAACTGCGTACGAAAAGCACGGGGCTTTGGATGCCGATTTCGACGCCGAACTCTTGGTTGTTCCGCAACGTCACCTCGGCGATAATCACCTGCACGTAGACTTGCGGTGGCATCGCGTCGAGCTTCTCGATGAGCCGCACGATTTCGTCGAAGTATTGCGGTGCGGCACTGATGAGCAACGTGTTACTCACCGGCTCCGCGACGATGTTCACGTTCCGCTGGATCGTCTGGAACGTCGTCTGAAACTGCGTCGCTTCCTGTTGAAATTTACTTTGCAAGAAGCCCAACAGCGACGTCTGGATGTCCGCCGCCGCCGCGTTTCGCAGCTTGTAGACTTTCGTCAGCAGTTGCGGAGCCTCAGCATCTTCGAGCCGATTGACGATGGCGCGAATCGTATCGAGGTCGGTCGAACTTCCCGCAACGATGAGCGAATTCGTTCGCGTATCGACCGAGATTCGCAAGTTCAGAAGGTTCGCCCCGTCGGCGACGGCCCCGGTGAGCGTGAGCAACGGACGCGAACCGGCTTGCCCGCCGACACCCGTCTGCCCGCCACCGCCCAGCAACTGATTCACCCCCGCTTGCCCGCCACCACCCGCCCCCGTCGTCGTTCCCGACGAGAACAACTGCGAAATCGTGTTCGCGGTCACGGTAGCATCGGACTTTTTCAGCGTGAACACTTTGACATCGGACTTCGCGGCCGAGGTCACGTCGAGTTCGTCGATCAATTTCTCGATCAGACGCATCGTCTTTTCCGGTGCCGAAACGAGCACGGAGTTGATGCGGGTATCGGACGTAATATGCACGTCTTCGAGTTGGCCCGATTCGACGACTTGGCCGTTGAGGCTCGTGTAGAAGCGTAGCGAGGTCGTTTTGGTCGTGAGGCCGTTGCTGCTCGTGCTACTCGTGAGTGTGCCGAACGCACCGCCACCCGCACGGTTCGCCTGATTTTGGCCGCCCGCCGTTGCGAACTGGCCACCGCCGCCGCCGGCTTGCTGGCCGCCAAGCCCACCGAGGCCCTGACCACCGCCACCGAGGCCACCGCCACCACCGAGGCCCGTGCCTTGGGCCAGACCCGTCGAACCCGAACCGGTCGCCGCGACGTTCGGATTCACCACACCCGCATTCAGCGCGGTGATGAGGATTTGCGAAATCTCATCGGAGAACGCATTCTTTAGCTTGAACAGGCGAAGTTCGTTGACCGCCGTCGAGATTTTCGTGTCGAGGTTCGCGATGATGTCCGCGATGTCTTTGAGATCCGCAGGCCCGGCTTGCACGTAAACCGTGTTGCTGCTCGCATCGAACGTGATGCGGATGAGGCTTTGTTGCTGTGTCTCGCCGGGGTAGCGCGAGTTGAAGAAATTCTGCAACTGCGAGGCGACGACCTGTGCGGATGCCTTCTTCAGCGGGAAGCCCATCGGTTTCATGTTCGGGCTGTTCGGAACGTCGAACCGCTTGATCTCTTTCATCACCGCTTCGACCCGGCTCTTCGGTGCGGCGAACAGAATCGAGTTGTACCGCGGTAGCGCGAGGAAGAACACCGAGCCGACGGTTTGCGATTGTTGCGGAGTTTGTTGTTGCTGGCCAGCGAGCGCGCCGAAGATGCCGCCGAAACCGCCACCCGCGTTGCCGCGGTTTTGTTGCGGGGCCGCGTTCAGGCTCGTCGAACCGACGCCGATGTTCACCCGTGCGAACACGTTCGTCAGCAAGTTCGTCAGGCTGACAGCGTCTTGATTCTCAACCGGAATCAGCTTGAGTTCGATCTCTGCCGCTAGGCCGGGCTTCTTAATGAACTCGATGAATTCGAGCAGTGCCGCCATATCTGCTGGGTTCTTGGTGCGCAAGACCAGCAACCCGAGTTGCTCGAGCGCATCCGCTTTCACTTCGCCGAGCGGGGCCGCAATCTGCCCGGCGATGTTCGGCTTCACGTCCGCTGGCATCGGTTGCGCCACGGGGGCCGGTGCGGCCGGGACCGCTTGAATGAACTGCGCACGTTGGACGAGGTTGTCCGTGGGGGCTTGGCTGTTCTGATCGCTCAGAGGATCATAAATCGTAGAAGCTGGGGCCGAAGGGACATCCATGTCCCGGTAGTCAAAAAAATCGGGGCCTCCTGCGGGGTTCGGGTCGAGCGCTGAGGATTGTCCCCCCCCGCGTCTCCCTCCACCGCCGCCTTGGCCACCGCCACCCTGGCCGCGACCGCCCTGGCCACCTTGGCCCTGGCCGCGACCCTGGCCACCACCTGCGCCGCCGCCACCGAATCCACCAAAGCCGCCGAACGGCGAGCCACCGAATGGATTCCCACTGCCGCCGACACCTGCGCCCCCGGCGGGCCGTTGGGCCGCCGTGCGATTCCCCATCAGGGCTTCGATTGCCTGTTGCACCAAAATCGGGTCGATGCCTTCGAGTTTCACCACACGCACGACATCGGTTTGATCTTTCGCCGATTCATCGAGCGTCGTCACCAGTTTCATGATCTCTTCGTAAACCGTGTCGTTACAGTTCACGATCAGGCTGTTCGTACGGTCGTCGGTCGCAACGGATAATTGCGTCGGCGGGGCCGCTGCGGCGGGTTGCTGGCCGGGTATCGGGAACGGGAAACCGATCGGCTGGACGTTCCGCCCCGCACGGGAATTCGTCAGGTTCGCGTACACTTCTCGCAGCGTCGTGGCGATGTCTGACGCTTGTACGTTCTTGATCGGGATGATTCGCGTCTTCAATGCCGAACTTGCTTCGACATCGGGCCGCGAATCGATCGCTTTTTCGAGTAGTTTCTTAATCGTGGCGAGGTCGAGCAACGACGCTTTCACGACGATGAGTGAGTTACTTTGTTTCTCAGCGACCACGCGGATCCGGCCCGGTGTCGGGGCAGTCGGCGCAGCGGCACCGATGCCCGCAAACTGCGCCAAGAAGCCGAGTCCGCCGCCCAATCCGCCACCACCACCACCTTGCCCTCGTCCACCGCCGCCTGCGGCACCTTGCGCCTGTGGGCCGTTGAAGACTTCGTTGATGACCTTCGCCGCTTCTTCTGCACTCGCGTTTTTCAGGCGAAGGATTTCATACATGTTCTCGTTTTCGGTCGGCGTCGCTTGCAGTAACCGCGACAATTGCCCGACGAGTTCGAGTGCCTCGGGGTCGTCGCTGGCGACGATCACTTTGTTGCCGATGACCGTGATGACGATCGGCTTCTTGGCCGGGGCTTGCGGATCGGCGAGCTGCGCGACGACGTACTCTGGCCCCGTTCGCGGGAACCGCATCGACTTCTTCGAATCGGGCGGCAACGGTGCCGGTGCGGGCATCGGAGCCTTGGGCGTTTCGCCGGTACCGCGAAGCTCGACTGGGTTCGAACGCAACTTCCGCATCATGTCGGCCATCGTCTCCGCGAGCACGGCCGAACTGCCTTTATCGACGGTGATGACGCGAATCGCACTGCCCGGCCCGCTGACACCCGTCGAACCATCGACGAGCGGCAACGCTTTCTTGATGTCGTCGATTTGCTGTTGCGTGCCCTTCAAGATGATCGCCGGCGTTGGGTCGGTGCGCGGTTCGAGCGTCGCCCCGCCGCCGGTCGCATCCGGGAAGAGCCGTTTCAATGCGTCGATCAGTTCTTTCGGCTCTCGCCCCGAATTGATCGGGAGGATTTCGAAGACGGTCGTCGTCTTCTGTTCGGACGGGCCTTTGAGTTGAGCGGCAATGTCGAAGTGGTCGGCCGGTGGCGCGTAGACCATGATTTCGTTGCGCGTCGGCAGCGACATAATCCGAACGAGCGTCGACGTTTTGTAAACGTCGGTCAGCGTCTTCGCGAGCGCGTCGGCGGTACCAGAAGGCACGGAATACGTGCGGATTTCCGCTGGGCCATTGATGCGTTCTAGCGCGCCCTTTGGCCCGACGTCGAGGTCTTTGAGGAACTTCTGTGCGGTCGCGATCTTGTCGGCGGGGCCGGTAATCAAGATCGTGTTCGTCTGTTCCTGTACGGTAATCTGCACGCTGCGAAACCGCGGCGCGATACTGCCACGCTGCTGCGGCTGTTGTTGCGGTTGCGGCGGAAAGCCGGGGTACGGGTACGCACCCGGGTTCACCGGAGTGACTTGCGTGTTGGCATCGGAAAGCAACTTCGTCAGGTTCTCCGCGGCTTGCGCCGCCTTGATGAACTTGCAGTGGTACGTCAGCGAGTCACCGTTCGATTTTTCGTCTTCGAGGTTATCGATGTCTTTCTTGATCTGCCGCACCGTCGCGGCCGTGTCTTGCACGAGCAACTGATTGGCCCCGAACGCTTTGACATCGCCGAACGGTCCTTTGCGTTCCTTGACGTACGGCTGAATATCGTCGGCCATCAGCGTCTTGAGCGGGATCACGACCGAAACAATTTCCGTATTCGCCTTCTTGGCAAGCTCTTCGAGGCTGATGCGCGGGATGTATTCTTGGGGGATTTTCTCGTCGGCGGGGCAGAGCGTAAACGCGCCGCCATCGAGCCGCAGCAAGATAAACTTCTGGAGCGCGAGCGAACGATTCAGTAAATCGATCACTTCAGGGATCGTGTACTTGCGGTTCGGATCGGTCTTGATCGTCAGCGAGCCGGTCGGCTTCACCGTGCCGATATACGCGAGGCCACTTTCCTTGTGGAACCAGTCCATGACTTGGTTCCAAGGCTTGTCCTCGAACACAAACGACACCGTTTTCTCGGGGGGTTCAACCGGTTTCGCAACGGGTACCGTCGCCGTGGTGACGACGGGTGGTTGTGTTGCCGGTGGCGTGACCGGTGCAGTCGCAGCGGGTGGCGGTGGTATGGACGGCGCTTGGGCGAATGCGGGTGCAGCGATACCGGCAACGAGTACCACAGGCAACCACTTTCGCAGTCGCCAGGTCGGTATGCGGGTCGGCTTCGGCGAGTTGAGATCGATAGGCATAGAATCCCCCAAGAAGTTCGACGGCCGTTTCGCTATCCCCCAACGAACCGTCCGTCCCCCGACGCCGATCCGTGCGCGAAATTGTCATCCGTAGAATCTGACGGGGCCGATAACCTAAGCGTACTCGATACGCAACGCGAACTGGCAATTACCCGGAATTTTTAATCTTTGGCGTTCCGCCAGACGACGCAAATCACCACCGTTCACCAAGCATCGGAAATGCGGCAAGGAGATCCGTTGGCCGGTTATATCCCGTTTGTGGATTCAGCATAGATTGTTTATTCTGTGCAGGAAGTGGGTATGCACCTGTTCGGTGGCGGAGTACGATCATGTCGGGAAGTAACGCGACCTCGCCCCGAAGAGCGAAAGCGATTGGCCTCCACCTCGGACTGGTCGGGCTGAGCTTCGTTTTATCGATTGGCATCCTGCGTGATGTTGGGCTTGTGGATGGCGAAGTTATCGAATGCATGTTCATTGGCACGCTCATCACTCACGGTGCGGCGGCCTTTGTGGCCTTGTTCCTTCGCCGGGTGACCTGGGCCTCGTGCATCATGATCTTAGGTATCCCCTTCCTCCCGGCGGGGGACGAGTTGATGTCACGTGTGCGAGGATCGTACCGTATGCGGCACGTACTGCCTGGGGACCGGTTCCAAGACCACCTCTCATCACCGGTGCCCGTCAGCGTGACAAACCTGCGATTTGTGCCGCTCTCGCAATCGAGGCGACCGGACTTGATATTCCAGTTTGACATCGCCACCGCGGATATGGACGAAATACTCGTACAGAGGGGGTTCAAGCGGGTGTCTCCGGACCAGTTGCTCCGCCATGACGATCTGTTCCGCGATCCGGCGTACTTATCGCTTGGCGCGGACGATCAGCTCTTTCAGGCTAAGGATATGGGTGGTACAGTCATGGTCATTAAGACCAACGCGGCACGCACCCACGCAGTCTTTCGAAGGGGCTGAAAATGAAAGCGGGATTCGCCTGCTTTGCGGCCGTTATCAGCGTGTTTTACGTCATTGGCTTCGGCGTACTCGGTTACGGGCTGTGGAACGCCAGGCAGCGAAATGGCCGACCACCCCGGCGACAATCACCAGCCTTGAGGAGAGTGTGAAATCCGACAGTGACGGCTCGCCGACCTATGCGGTCAAGCTTCAGTACACCTACGCCATCGATGGTATCACATATGAAGGTTCCCGGCTCGCGTTCGGGTATGCCGCGAGCAGTGGGCGCGAGGCACACGACGAGATTTTCCAGCGACTCAAGGAGGCCAAGGTTGTGTCCGCCCGGTACGATCCTTCGAACCCGTCGGTATCGTGCCTGTCGTTCGGCCTACACCGCAGTATCCAGATGACGCTGTTGTTCGCCGTCACCTGGCTGCTTTTTGTTATCGGGTTCACGCTGATGTTCTGGCTCTTCTCCCGTCGCGACTCAGTGCTGCTCAATAACTTATCGGTGCAGTGAATTAACCTGGTTGATTTGATCCTGAAATTGATGAACTAAGATTGAACCTGACTTTCTGTCATATCGCTTATTCAGAATGCAACATGACAGAAAAGTCAATAAAAGCCCAATCAACTACAGCCGCTGGTTTCGCCGCAGGTGTCGCACTTGCAACATGCGCCGCTTCGCACCATCGTCAGTTGGCCGCAGTTCGAACAGGGGTCGCCTTCGTAGCCTTTTTGCTTCGCGATGCGGATTTTTTCAATCTTCACCGCAATGGCCGATGGTGCGACCGTCGTTTGCCGCGACATTGCTGGCAGAGTCGCGGTCGCCCTCGGTACGACTTTCACCACGGTCGAATCGTGGCCGTTCGCGGGCTTCACGTGGACCGAACGCGGGGGTGCCAACGATAACTTTGCCGGTTCGATGGCGTCGATCATCCGCGTCGAGACGACTTCCTCGGACTCGAAATCGTCTTCGGGGCCGTGCAATGCGTCGCCGCGAAGGTCTTCGGGGATCACGTGTGCGAGGTCGTGGCGACCCAGATACGTGACGGCGAGTTCGCGGAAGATGTAGTCGATGATCGACGTGGACATCTTAATGTGCGGGTTCCCCTGCACGACGCCGTTCGGCTCGAACCGCGTAAACAAGAATGCATCCATGAACTCTTCGAGCGGCACGCCGTGCTGCAATCCAAGCGAAATCGCGATGGCGAAGCAGTTCGTCATGCTGCGGAAGGCGGCCCCTTCCTTGTGCATGTCGATGAAGATTTCGCCGAGCGTGCCGTCTTCGTATTCGCCGGTACGGATGTAAACCTTGTGGTTGCCGATCCGCGATTTTTGCGTGTAACCCGCACGGCGATCCGGCAGCCGCCGTCGCTTCGCGAGGTAGCGGTGGATGACCTTCTCGGTAATCATCTCGGCCGCGCGTACCGGTTCGGATTTCGCTTCCGTTGCTGGTTCGTCGTCTGCGGAGATGTTCGCGAGCATGGCGGCTTCGGGCGAATCCGCCACCGAGTTCAACGGCTGGCTGAGCTTCGAGCCATCGCGGTAAATCGCGTTGGCCTTCGTCATCAGTTGCCAGCTCAGCCAGTACGCCTTTTTGACATCTTCCGTCGTCGCTTCGTACGGCATGTTGATCGTCTTCGAGATCGCCCCGCTGATGTAAGGCTGGGCGGCGGACATCATGCGAATATGCGATTCCCACGACAAGAACCGCTTGCCAGTCTTGCCGCACTTGTTCGCACAATCGAACACCGGCAGGTGCTCCGCCTTCAAGTGCGGCGACCCTTCGATGGTCATCGTCCCGCAGACGAACGTGTTCGCTTCGGTCACTTGTTGCTTCGTGAACCCGAGGTGCGTTAGGAGGTCGAACATCGGTTCGGCCAGCACATCGGCGGGGATGCGCAGAGTGCCTTGAAGGAACTCTTCGCCGACGGTCCACTTGTTGAAAACGAACGGCAACTCGAACGCACTGGCGAGCGTCGCTTCGATCTTTGCGAGGACTTCATCGGTGAAGCCTTTCGCTTTCAAACTCGACGGGTTGATGTGCGGACAGCCGATGAGCGTGGCGGCCCCACGGCACGAGCGAACGATGTCGTCGATCTGCCATGCGGCGTAGCCGAGTTTCGCCAACGCGGGCGGCACCGATTGATTGATGATCTTGAAATAGCCACCGCCCGCGAGCTTCTTGAACTTGACCAGCGCGAAGTCCGGCTCGATGCCGGTCGTATCGCAGTCCATAATCAGGCCGATCGTCCCCGTCGGTGCGATGACACTGACTTGTGCGTTGCGGAAACCGTGCTTCTCACCGAGTTCGAGCATTCGGTCGCTCTCGCTGCGTGCGGCCGCAAGAAGGTCCGGCGGGCAGACGCGGGCATCAATGCCGACGGGGTAAACCGTCAGCCCTTCGTACTCGGCAGGTGCCGCGTTGTATGCCGCGCGACGGTGGTTGCGGATGACGCGGAGCATGTGGTCTTTGTTCGCCGCATAGCGCGAGAACGTGCCAATTTCAGACGCAATTTCCGCAGAGGCCGCATATGCACCGGCGTGCATGATCGCGGTGATCGCCCCGCATTGCGCGCGACCTTCGGGCGAATCGTACGGGATGCCTTGCACCATCAGCATCGCGCCGAGGTTCGCGTAACCGAGGCCGAGCGTGCGGAAATCGTACGACTTCTGCGCGACCGGTACGCTCGGGAATTGTGCCATATGCACGCTGATTTCGAGGATCAGCGCCCAGATCCGTACCGCGTGCTGATAGCCTTCGATGTCGAATTTGTTCGTGGCCGTCGAGAAGAACCGCAACAGGTTGATCGACGCCAGATTGCACGCGGTGTCGTCGAGAAACGCATATTCGCTACACGGATTCGTCGCGTTGATGCGGCCATCGACGGGGCAGGTGTGCCATTCGTTGAAGGTCGTATCGAACTGAATGCCGGGGTCGGCACAACTCCACGCGGCAAAGGCGATTTGGTCCCACAGGTCGCGGGCTTTCATCGTCTGCTTCGGCTTCGGCGCACGTCCTTCTTTTGTGGCACGTTCCTTTTCGGTGCGAAAGTACGTGTGCCACGGGCCATCGTTTTCGACCGACTTCATGAACTCGTTCGGGATGCGAACCGAGTTGTTACTGTTCTGCCCGGAGACGGTGTAATACGCCTTCGATGTCCAATCGGTGTCGAACTCTTCGATGTCGATGTGCGTGAAGCCTTGCTTCGAAAGCTGCACGACGCGGGCGATGTAGTTTTCGGGAATCAGCGAGGCCCGTGCATCGAGAACGGTTTTGCGAAGTGCGGCGTTCTTCGAGGGATCGTACTTGTCGGCGGCAGTTGCGTACGACTGAATCGCCAGCAGAATCGCGTTCAGGTGTTTGTTCATCAAGCGCGAACCGCTGACGAGCGACGCCACTTTTTGCTCTTCGACGACTTTCCAGTTGATGTACTCTTCGATGTCGGGGTGATCGAGATCGAGGACGACCATCTTCGCGGCGCGCCGGGTCGTTCCACCGCTCTTGATCGCACCGGCCGCGCGGTCGCCGATTTTCAGGAAGCTCATCAGGCCCGACGATCGGCCGCCACCCGAGAGCGGTTCGCCGTCGCCACGCACGTTCGAGAAGTTCGACCCGGTGCCGCTGCCGTACTTGAAGATGCGAGCTTCGCGCACCCACAAGTCCATGATCCCGCCTTCGTTGACGAGGTCATCCGACACCGATTGGATGAAGCAAGCGTGCGGTGCGGGGCGCTCGTATGCCGAGGTGCTGCGCGTGAGTTCACCGCTAATCGGCTCGACGAAGTAGTGCCCCTGTGGTGGGCCGGAAATACCGTACGCCCAGTTCAACCCGGTGTTGAACCATTGCGGGCTGTTCGGTGCCGCCATCTGGTTCGCGAGCATGAAACAGGTTTCATCGTAGAACGTCCGCGCATCGGCTTCGGAGGTGAAATACTCGCCCTTCCAGCCCCAATACGTCCAACAACCGGCCAATCGGCTGAACACCTGGCGGCTATCGCGCTCGCCGACAATCGGCTCGTCCGCACTCGCGGGCACGCTACGCTGCAACCACTCCGGTACGCCTTCCTCGGCGACTTTCACGGTGGTCGCGGGCACGCCACCACGGCGAAAATACTTCTGCGACAAGATGTCGACCGCCACTTGCGACCAGCCTTGCGGCACGTGGATATCGTTCATTTCGAAAACCACGGAACCGTTCGGGTTCACGATCTTCGAAGCACGTGGCACGAATGCGAGGGAGGCGAATGGATCCGCCCCCTCCTGGGTATATCGGCGAGAAATCTGCATTGATGTTGCTCAGCTTCTTGGGGGTTATCTCTGACGATCGAACCGAAAACAAGTGGGAAAGGTCACAGGCAAACTTAACTTATCCCGCCCGCGTTGACCGTAAGCGCTCGACACGAATCCTACATAGACGACTCACACAATGGGCCAGACCAATCAATACAACCCGGACATTCATTGCGACTTGAATCGCCGGCCATCTATGAGTTTAGTGAGTAGTGAACTTATCGCCAGGTTTGTCTATTTCGGCGATACGAATGGTAGCGTCAGGCCGGGTTGGTCTTGATACTTCCCTTTTTTGTCCGCGTAACTGGTGCGACAGACTTCGCGAGCTTCGAGGAAAATGATCTGAGCGATGCCTTCGTTCGCGTAAATCTTCGCGGGAAGTGGCGTCGTGTTGCTGATTTCAATCGTAATCCGGCCACGCCATTCGGGTTCGAGCGGCGTGACGTTGACGATGATACCACATCGCGCATACGTCGATTTCCCGACGCAAATCGCGATGATATTACGGGGAATATCGAGGTATTCGACCGTTTCGGCGAGCGCGAAGCTGTTCGGCGGGATGATGCACTCGTCGGCTTCGACGTCCACGAACGACTTCGGGTCGAACTTCTTCGGATCGACGGTGCTACCCCAGACGTTCGTGAAAACCTTGAAGTGGCGGTCGACGCGAACATCGTAGCCATAGCTGGTCACGCCGTAGGAAATGACGCCGGGCCGATGCTGTTGCGGCGCAAACGGCTCAATTTTGATCTGCTTTTCGATGAGCCAATCGGGTAACACGCTCATGGGAGATAGCCTTCTTGCGGACGATGCTTCGATCTTCTAAATTCGCACTGGTGTATGGATCATTTGTAAGCATATCACCCGGAAGACTTGGTCAATTGGTGGAACGTGAAGTGGTGAAAATGCAATCCGGTTCCGGCATTGATTTATTGTTGTGCTGGTTACAATCATCACCGCCAGAAAGCCCAGCGACGAACGTCGCTGGGCCACTCCGCACAATTGACTACGCGCCCTTTTCGAGGCGTACGCTCTTGATGACGATGTCTTCCTTCGGCAAGTTGCCTTGGCCGCCGCGCTTCACGGTGGGTACGGCCTTGATCTTGTCGACGATCTCCATGCCTTCCGTGACGCGGCCGAACACGCAGTAGCCGTGGCCCGCGTCGTCGTTGGCTTTGTCGAGGCCGGTGTTGTCGCCGACGTTGATGTAGAACTGGCAAGTCGCGCTGTCCGGGTCGCCGGTGCGGGCCATCGCGATCGTCCCACGTGCGTTCGATAAGCCGTTCGACGATTCGTTCTTGATCGACTTCTTCTTGTTGTCCTTTTCCTTCAGGTCCGGCGTGTGGCCACCTCCCTGGATCATGAAATCGCGGCCCGAGTTTTCCTTGCCCATCACGCGGTGGAAGATGGTGCCGTCGTAGAACTCATCTGCGGTGTATGCGAGGAAGTTCTTGACCGTGATCGGAGCCTTGTCTTCGTACAACTCGACTTTGATCTTGCCGAGCGAAGTCTCGATGACGACGATCGGGTTCGCGGCACGTGCCCCGTTGGCGGCGACCATCGCCAGCCCGACAAAACAGATCGCAAACAGCTTGAGAAACATTTTCGACACCCTCGGTTTTGGCCGAGCGGACGGCCCGCACACGCGAAGCTGCGTCTCGCTCAGTCTCTGAAAAAGATTGTACCCACGAAACGCCTGCTTGCGAGACGTGCCAAAAGTCGTTACCGTTGGGGGACTCGATCGTTCACCCACGAGGCTCGCCGTGATCCGTTCCCTACTTGCTGTCATGTGCCTGTCATCGGTGGCATTCGCGCAGCCAAATTTCGCCCCGGCGAACGCGGTGCCCGTCGATCCCGACGTCCTCAAACAGATCGAAGCGAAGACAATCGCACTTCGCGAAGCCTTCGCAGCGTTGCCGAAAACGATGTCGATCTCACGGAAAGCCGACGTTGAAATTTATCTGAAGGCCGCCGAGTGGATCGTGCGGCACGGCGAATACTTCACCAAAGATTCGGGCAAACAAACGCTGCTCACGCTCGATGCCGGTCTGGCACGTGCGAAGGCCGTCGCGGCAGGACGCGCCCCGTGGCTCGAACTACGCGGCAAGCCGATGATTCGCGGGTTTTACTCCAATATCGATCACTCCGTTCAGCCATTCAAAGTGACGTTACCCGTCGGGTACACCGCCGAGAATGCGAAGACGCATCGCCTCGATATCGTGCTGCACGGTCGCGATCAGACGTTGACCGAAGTGAAGTTTATCGCGAGCGCCGAGAACGCAAAGCCAGTCGCAAAGGGGCCAGACTACATCGTGCTGGAACCGTACGGTCGCGGCAACAATGCCTATCGCTGGGCCGGTGAAACCGACGTACTGGAAGCGACCAGGAGTTTTGGTTTCGCCGAGACACAATCGTTCGACGAGACGAAAGTCGTTCTGCGTGGGTTCTCGATGGGCGGTGCAGGGACATGGCACTTTGGATTAAGCCATCCGTTTGCGTTTGCGGTTATCGGCCCCGGTGCGGGGTTCACCACCACACGCGGTTACATCAAGAACCTGCCTGCGAAGTTGCCCGATTATCAGGAAGCGTGCCTGCACATTTACGATGCCGTCGATTACGCGGAGAATGCGTTCAACTTGCCAATCGTTGCGTACTCCGGCGAAATCGACCCACAGAAAGCGGCCGCAGACAACATCGAGAACGCACTGAAGGCGATCCCCAATTTCCCTAAAAACATGACGCACATCATCGCGCCGGGCCTCGAACACAAGCAGCCACCCGAATGGTTCGCGAAGTGCGACGAAGAGTATCGCAAGCACCTGGCAAAGCCCCGAGGCTGGCCCGAAACGATCCACTTCGTGACGTACACGTTGCGCTATAACACGGCGGGATGGGCGAAAATCGAAGCACTCGACACGCATTACGAACGCGCTGTACTCGATGGAACCTGGACGAAAACGAAACTCGAACTGACGACGAAGAACATCCGTCGGCTTCGCTTGT
>JANXNT010000952.1 GCA_025353985.1 Limnoglobus sp. | reverse complement strand
TGTTTCAGTCGGTAGCGGCCAATCGGAAACATCGACAGCGTAATTGGCAGCGTATTCGCTCGCTTTCGGCGATTCGCCGAGCGCAAGCCGTTGCCGATATTCCTCGAACGCGAGTTCGCCGAGTCGTTCCGCATCGGCGAAGAGTTCCGTCGCTTGCGAACGATATGCTTCCAAACGTGGCGATTCTCCGCGTTCGCTGCGGAACTCCATGTCGATGCGGATTAGTTCGGCGAGGGTTTGCAGGTAGTTCGGCGATTCGCGCGATGGCAGGAACGAGGCGAGGTGGGCCGAACGCGAGGTCGTCCATGCGGCTTCGTAACCGGCCACGCGGCGGTCGAGTTCGTCTTCAAGCACGACCATCGTTTGCATCGTCATCCGTCGCTCCCATCCGCGTCGCCATCTTGCTGCGGAATTCTTGCAGAATGCGTTCGACCGTCCGCTTCGACCGGCCACTCTTGTCGGCGATCTCCGCAATTTCATACCCTTCGATTCGCATCCGCACGACATCGCGGTGCGTATCGGCAATTGCGCCAAGAACCTCATCGACGACCAACCGCAACAGCAGATACGCCGAGGCATCATCGCTCGGCGGGTCGAAGCCGGAACCCTCGTCCGGTTCGGCGATTCCTTCGTTGACCGTGCGGCGAACATCGCGTTTCGCCGCCCGATGATGCGAACCTTTCGCACGGATCTTGTTCAAAGCAATGACGAGGAAAAGGCCCCAAAGTTCTTCACCATCGGGGGCCGTGTAAATGCCTCGCTTCGCACCGCGAAAGAAACTGCAAAAGACCGATTGCACGATGTCTTCCACATCGACGCGCGCTTGTAACTCCAGCCCCGTCTTGGCCCGCGTCAGCGCCAACAGCCGTTGGGCATACCGCCGGTGCAATTCGCTCGCAGCCCCTTCGCTACCATCTTGAATGCGAGCCAGCAACGAACCATCGGTAACAGGGGGTTGAGTAGAATCCGCCATCCGAGTACCCAGTGGGTATTACTGAGGATCGTTGCCAATCTGCTCATCATACCCACTGGAGTCCAAAGGCACTTGTTTTACTCGCAATGTGGATGCACAGACGCTTCCGGTCAGTATCGCTTCGACAACGCTCATTCTCGAAAACCTGGCGAGCGGCACAGCGTAAGCGTGCCGTGGAACCCTCCGCGGCTACCACGGCACGCTTACGCCGTGCCGCTCGCCGGGCGCAAGTTTGTGCGTGAAACACCTGCACCTCGCAATTCCCTCGCTAGCGCTTCGGGCTAACAAGATCGGAATTGCTTGCCGCACATCACACCTGAACCGCTTCGATCTTCGTTGCGAAACCGTCGCTGCCGGTGGTCGCTTCGCCGAAGTCGCCGACCTGGAATGCCGCCAGCGTGCTGTGATTATTGTTCCGCTCGATCTTCGTCGTCGATACGGATCGGACGATGAACGATGTCCCGCTTTGCACGCGGATCGTCACGCTGTTTCCGGCGACGTCGATGGCCGTGATATTGCCTTCGATCTTGCTGTTTGCGGCGGCGTTGTTCGTTCCGCTCGGTGCGGGTGGCACCGTTGGCGGTACGACGGGCGGGGTCGTAACCGATACCGCTTCGATCTGAATCGCGATGCCGTTCGCGCTAATCTTCGCTTCGACGCGATCGCCGATGACGAGACTCGCGAGTGTGGCCGTGGCGTTGTTGCGTTCGATCTTGGTGCCGACGCCCGATTGCACCGTGGTGAGCTTGCCCGCTGAATCGCGAACCGTGACCGTGTTGGCGGTCGCGCTGATCGCGGTAATCGTCCCTTGCACGGCGACGGCGTTACTTCCGCTGTTTCCAGAACCGCCCTTGCCACTGCGACCTTCGACGAACGCTGCGGATTTCGCCTCAATTTTCCATGCAGTTCCATCGGGGCCGATGAGCGCCTCGACTTTGTCACCCGCTTGGAAGGTCGCCAACGTCGCGCTGAGTTTATCGCGTTTGATTTCCGTGCCCGCACCCGCTTTGGCAATCGCGTTCGTACCGTTTTGCAACTTGATCTTGACCGTGTTCGCCACGGTATCGACCGACACGAACGTCCCTTCAATGCTCGAAGCGACACCCACCGTGATAACGCCCTTGCTGTTGGCCACGGTGTCGGTTGCGGATGGATTGTCGTCCACAACGCGGCTAACCGAGTTCAGGAACTGGCTGTTCGTGCCATCGAAGACGTGGAAACCATCGTCGTTCCCGTGGCGAACGTGCGCGATGATATCATCGCGCCCATCGCCGTTGACATCGCGGGAATCGACGCGAACGCCGCCGCGGAACGAGGGATCGTCGACGAACATCGACGATAATTCGTGGCCATCGGCCCCGCTGAGAACCCGCACTACGGGGCCGCCACCAGGGCCGGTACCCGCAATGATGTCGTCTTTGCCGTCGCCGTTCGTATCGCCCGACGACACGAGCACCCCGCCGCGGAAGGAATCTTCGTACGCGAATTCATTCCGCAACACGCGGTTGTCGTTGCCCGAGAACACTTGCACGCGCGGCCCACCGCCGACGCCCGTTCCCGTGATAATGTCATCGACGCCGTCGCCGTTCGTATCGCCCGACGACACCAGCACGCCGCCACGGAACGTATCTTCATACGCGAAGAAATCTTTCAGCACCGTGTTGCCCAGCGACTTGCCATCGAGCACGCGGACCCGTGGCCCACCACCCGCACCGGTGCCGACGATAATGTCTTTGACACCATCCCCGTTCGTGTCGCCGACCGAGATGTTGATGCCACCTGTGAATTGCTGTTCGTAAACGAAGAAGTCGTTCAATGTCGTACCCGTTTTGCCATCGACGATGCGAATCCGTGGGCTGCCACCTTTCCCGGCGGCAATCACCATATCGCGAACGCCATCGCCGGTGACATCGCCGAGTACGACGTGAACGCCACCGCGAAACGAATCTTCGAACGCTTGGAACGTGCCGATATCCGCACTGGTCGTCGGATCGACGATCTTGATTTGCGGAATGCCACCATCATCGGGGCTAATCGCAACTGCATTGGCCGGGATCGGAAACACGGTCGGAACAATCCGCGATTCGAACGCTTCGCAAAGCAACCGCGAACGCTGTTGTCGAGTATTACGAGACATCGGAAATCTCCTGAGTCGAGTGATTCGGTTTGGCGAACACTCAGGAGAGTCGGAACGGATCGCAGCATCCGCCATAGTTGCGAGAAAATTTCAGTTGTAATTAGCGAGATTTGGGCTTCGGCTTCGGGTCGGCCTTCTTCGCGAGGTTTTCCTGGCCGGTGGGGCAGTCGGACTTCAACGGGCACTCGGCACACTTCGGTTGCTTTTCGCGGCAGAGATCTGCGGCCAATGTGGCAATGTGTTCGGTGAACTCGAAGCCGCTCGTTTTGGGTATGTAATGCTCGATGGTGCCGCGTGCGGCTTCGAGATCGTCGATCTCGCCTTCGACGACTTTCAAGCGGCGCAGCACGCGCAGCGTCGGCTCGTCGAGCGGGATCGCGTGCCCACCGAGCGAACGCTGCGTCACCCAGGCGACGGTGAAATCGTTGACGCCAGTGAAGCGGGCGAGTTGCTTGGCGGCTTGGCGCAGGCCTTTTTTGTCGAGATCGCCGAGTTCGAACGAGTAGTACATCTCGAAGACGTACTGAAGGATTTCGACAATGCGTTGGGCTTTTGGGCCGTTGTTGGGAACGCCCTTTAGGGCTTCGTGGATTTCGGGCACTGTGCTGACGCGGATTTCGTTCCAATCGAAGAAAGTCTTTTTGAGGTGCAGAAACGTGGCATCGGCTTGGGCGGTGGGACAGCCTTCGCGGCAGACGCCGTAGATAAGTTCCTCGAGCACGGGCCGCGTTACGGGTTCGTTGGGCGCGGGGAACTTCTTATCGAGCAGTTTGAGTGCTTTGGCGAGAAGTTCGGGTTTGCTGGTCGTCGCCGGCATGGCGTGGGTTCTCGCGTTTTGCGTGTGGGCCGATTACAGCGGGGCCGCCGGTCCGGCGGCGGTCGGTGTGGCCGATTCTACAATTTCGCCATCTTCATCGTCTTCGTACTCGTCATCTTCATCATCGCTGACCACATCGGCGACGACCGGTTCGGCCACGCCTTGCGGGTTGGACTTCGCCTTCTCCTCGGCGAGAATCCGAGCGATTTCGACGCTCTTCTTGATGCCCAAATCGAGGATGAACGCCAGCACGGGCACATAGCGAATCGCCAACCGGGCGGCGACTTTTGACTGAATGAACCCGGCGGCATGTTGCAAGCCGTAGATCGCGAGTTTCTGCTGCTTTTCGGTGCCCATCACCGATACGTAAACTTTCGCGTTTTGCAGGTCGGCAGCGACCTCGGCGCGGGTGATGGTGACGTTCTTCACCCGCGGGTCTTTGAGTTCGAACAAGATCGTCGTGCTGGCGACTTCGCGAATCACCTCGGCGATCCGGGCCAGCCGGTGCGTTTTCATACGAGTCGTACTTCGAGTAATAGTAGTCCGGGGAACGCCCCGAGACGATTGTCTCGGGGTCTGTTTTCGCGTTACAGGGTCCGGTATCGGATTTCGATCTTGAATGCTTCGATGACGTCGCCGATTTTGATGTCGTCGAAGCCGGTGATTCGCATCCCGCACTCGAACCCTTCGCGAACGTCTTTCGCATCGTCCTTGAAGCGTTTGAGCGAATCGAGGCCGACGACGCGTTCGCCGGTCGGGAACAGGATCACACCGTCGCGGATCACTCGGACGCGAGCCGAACGCTCGATCGTGCCGCTGGTGACGTGGCAACCGGCGATGGTTCCCACTTTGCTGACCTTGAACGTATCGCGAACGATCGCACGGCCGAGGTGGATGACCTCTTCGACCGGTTTGAGCTTGCCTTCGAGTGCGGCTTTCACGTCGTCGGTCATCTTGTAGATGATGTCGTACTCGCGGATGCTGATTCCGCGTTCCTCGGCGAGCCGTAGGGCGGCATCGTCGGCGGTGACGTTGAAGCCGATGACGAGCGTATCTTCGGGGGACGTCAGCGCGAGGATCACGTCGGATTCGGTGATCGCCCCGATGCCAGCGTGCAGCACGCGAGCACAGACTTCCTCGTGGACGAGCTTGTCGAGTTCCTTCTTGATCGCCTCGACCGAACCGCGGGCCTCGGCCTTGATGATGATCTTGAGTTCGGTCATCTTGATCTTGGCACGCTGGGCCGTCAGGCTTTCGAGGCTCACAGGCGCGAACGCGGTTTGCGACGATCGCTGCATCACGTCTTTGCGTTTCTCAGCAATTTCGCGTGCCGTGCTGACGTCGTCGACCGCGTAGAACGGGTCGTCGGCGTTCGGCACTTCATCGAGGCCGGTAATCTTCACCGGCGTACTCGGACCGGCTTCTTCGATCAGCAGGCCCATGTCGTTGTACATGGCCCGCACGCGACCGTACGACGAACCGCACAACACGATATCGCCCTTGCGGAGCGTACCCTGTCGGACGAGCACCGTGGCCATCACGCCCTCTTGGCCCACCATGTAGGCTTCGAGGCAAGTACCCGTGGCCTTGTGGTCGGGGTCGGCGGTCAGCGGTGGCTCCGCGAGTTCGGCGACGAGCAGGATTTGCTCGAGCAACTCGGAAATGCCTTGCCCGGTCATCGCACTGGTTTCGACGAACGGGATGTCGCCACCCATGTTGTCGGGGAGCAGGTTCAGGCTGTAAAGCTGGCGACGCGTCTTTTCGAGGTTCGCGTTCGGCATGTCGATCTTGTTGATCGCCACAACGATGGCCACCTTGGCCGCACGGGCGTGGCTGATCGCTTCTTCGGTCTGCGGCATAACGCCATCGGTGGCCGCCACGACGATGACGACGATGTCGGTGACGTTCGCCCCGCGTGCCCGCATCTTCGTA
>JANXNT010000944.1 GCA_025353985.1 Limnoglobus sp. | reverse complement strand
GCTCAACGAGGGGAAGCTCGATAAGGACACCGAAATCCAGCTCCTGCCCATTTTCCTGACGCACATCTTCGAGGGGTTGCTCGGCTACATTGGCCCGGTTTCGGACAGTGGCATCGATGCCTACACGATGAAGCGCGAAATGCTCATCGAGGTCGACGGCAAACGCGCCGATGCCGCATTCGGGCAGTTCGGCAGTGGCGAAGAAAAGTACGCGGTCGTGCTCGAAGGCAAAGGCCCGCTCGATACTCTCGATCGTCCGTTTGCGGGCCGCAAACGTTCGGCGGTCGATCAGGCGCTTTCGTATGCCGTGAACCTGAAACTCGACTGGTACATCGTCACGAACCTGAAGGAAATCCGGCTTTACTCGAAACAAACCGATCAGTTTACGTTCGAGCGGTTCGAAATCGGCGAACTGGCGAGTAGCGACGTCGAACTGCGCCGGTTCGTTTTCCTTCTCGGCGTCGAGCGGGTTCTGCGACCCGATGGAAAAAATCACCTCGACGACCTGTTCGTCGAATCGAAGAAGATCGGCCGCGAACTCACGGCCGAGTTCTACGGTGACTATCGCAAACTCCGTCAGGATACCTTCGACGCGCTTCGCCAGCATAACCCCGATCGCGATGCAGGCGAGTTGCTTGCGGCAACGCAAAAGCTGTTGGATCGCATCCTCTTCATCGCGTTCTGCGAAGACCGCGAATTGCTCCCGAAGCGGACGATTGCCAAGGCATTCCTGCACTCGGACCCGTACAACCCGCGGCCGATCTGGGATAACTTTCGCGGCGTGTTCCGGGCCATCGACAAAGGCGAGCCGCGACTCGAAATCAACCAGTACAACGGCAAGCTGTACGCCCCGGATACGTTCCTCGACACGCTGATCGTGCCCGATGCGATCTGCGAGGCGTTCGAGAAACTCGCGAGTTACGAGTACGGCGGAAAGGTCGAAGGCGACGCGAAGCTCATCGACGTGGAAATCTTGGGGCACGTCTTCGAACAGTCGATTTCAGACCTCGAAGAAATGCAAAACGCGCTCGCCGGCAAGATCCCGCTGGCGAAACTGAAGGAGCAGAAGCGCAGCGCCCGCAAGGACACCGGGGCCTTCTACACGCCGGCATTCATCACGCGATACATCGTTCAGGAAACGCTGCGACCCGTTCTCGATGCGCGGTTCGGGCAACACCATCGCCACGCACTGAAAGCGGCGCCAAAACCACAAAAACCGCTGCTGAAAGACCCGACGAACTTCGACGCGAAGAAATTGTCGCCCGCCGAAAAAACCGTCCTTCGCAAGTTCTGGAACGACTGGATAGCAGAACTCGAAACGATCCGGATTATCGACCCGTCGTGCGGGAGCGGCGCGTTTCTGATTGAAGCGTTCAATCAGCTTTACGTCGAGTACGTTCGCGCGCAAGGTTACGTGACCGATGTGACGGGCAAGACGCTGTTCGACATTCGCAAGGCGATCCTCGAACACAACCTGTACGGCGTCGACCTGAACGAAGCCGCCGTCGGCATCGCACGCCTGTCGTGCTGGATTCAGACCGCCGAAGAGGGCAAGAAGCTGACGAGCCTCGATCACAACTTCCGCCACGGCAACAGCGTCGTCACCGACCCCGCGGTTCACCCCGACGCCTTCGACTGGCTAGCCGCGTTCCCCGAAGTCTTCGCCAAAGGCGGCTTCGATGTCGTCGTCGGCAACCCGCCCTACGTACGACAGGAATGGATCAAGGAGTACAAGGCACACTGGGAAGCGAACTTTCAAAGCTATGCCAGCACCGCCGATTTGTTCGTCTACTTCTACGAACTCGGCGTGAAGCTGCTTCGGCCCGATGGCCGCTTGGGGTTCATCACGTCCGGTGGCTGGGTACGCGGGGCTTACGGCGAAGGTCTGCGCAAGTTCCTCGCGGAAAACGCCGGGCTGGAATCGATGATCGACTTCGGTGAATTCCAGCCATTTGAAGACGCCGAGATGATTCGCCCGACGATCGCGATTGCCAGCAAACGAGCGCCTGGCGGCCCGATGAAAATCTGGAAGTGGCTGACCTCCGGACGACCGCCAGAAACACTCGGCGATGAAATGAAGAAAGCTCCATCAATGCGCACCGATCACCTCGGAAGCGCTGCCTGGGAACTTGAAACTGATGCTGTTATCGCACTAAAGAACAAGCTGGCAAAATCAGGAAAACTTCTGAATGAATATGTTGGCAATGCTATCTATCGCGGACTTTTAACTGGCTTAACAGAAGTGTACGTTATTGATGACTCGAAGAAAGTTGAACTTATTAAATCCGATCCGAGAAGTGCAGAACTCTTGAAACCATTCATTCAGGGTACCAACCTTCGAGAATGGCATGTCAACGATTCGACAGACTATCTGCTCGCAATTAAATCAAGCGATAATCATCCGTGGGAGTGGGCGGATGAAGGCGACAATGCCGAAGCTGTTTTCGCCAAAAGCTACCCGGCAGTCCACAAGTATCTGGATCAAAATCGGGAAGCCGCAATCAAGCGAACCGATCAAGGCCGATACTGGTGGGAACTTCGATCTTGTTCCTATTGGTCAGCCTTCGATAAGCCGAAAATCGTTTGGCC